>JARGNS010000279.1:859-5309 GCA_029213105.1 Planctomycetota bacterium | reverse complement strand
CGAGTTCTTCGGCGTATCGCCTTCCTTGAAACGCGCCTTCTTGACGCGCTCGAGCAGCTTCTCGGCATCTTCGCGCAGCTTGTCCATCGTGTCATCGGCGTTGTCGGTGCGGGGCAGCGGCAGGCGCATCTTCTTCGCGCGGACGGCAATCGCCGCGGCGGCGAAGGTCTGGGACTTGAGCAGGGGCTCGAACCAGGCCTTCATGAGGCGGTTGTCGCCGAAGAGCTCCAGCGAGCGGATGCGACCCCGGACGGCGGCGATGATGCCGACGACCCGGCCGCCCTCGGCCATGGGGAACTTGGCGAGCGACTCGTGGCAGGGCAGGCAGAGCTTGGTGAGCTTGTCCGACGAGTTGATCGCACCGAGGGACTTGCGCTTGTCGCCGTCGTTGCGGAAGTCGAGGAAGTGCGAGACGAAGTTCGGCACCAGGGTGTTGGTGGGGGAGAACTCCGCGCGCTCGCGGATGTAGGGCGGCGCCAGGGCCGAGCCGAGGCGGAACGGCAGGGCTTCCTTGCGCTGATCGCTCGACGGGGCGGCCGCGATCGTCCGGATCTCGACGCGGGCACCGGCGGGGATCAGGACGTCCTGGGGCAGGACGCGGTCGCGCTTGCCGCCACCAAGGATGGTGCCGCCGAGCAGCAACAGCGGGCCGGGCTCGTTGTTGGCGACGGCGACGTTGTAGCGACGCTTCGGGAGATCCGGCTCGCTGTAGCCGACCTTGTCCGACCAGGTGCTGGGCTTGATGTCCAGCTTGGCGGGCTTCTCGGGCGCCAGGATCGGGTAGATGATCACCTCGGCCGTGGCGATGCCCTCCCCGATGGTGAGGCCGGCGAGCGCGTTCTTGATCGGATCCGGCGCCTCGTCCTTGGCCAGGGCGGCCGGGGCGGCGCCGAGGGCCATCACGAGGGCCAGGGCAACAATGCGGATCTTCATGGCGTCGGTCTCCAAGGCAGGGGGGTGCAGGCTACCGGAAGGGGCAGGACCTTGCGAGTCGAGCGCGCTTGCGGCCGTGCCCCCCGGGTGATACCCCCTGGGTCATGCGCCTGCTTCGCCTCTTGTTGCCCCTCCTGCTGCCCCGCCTGCTGCTCCTTCCCCGGGCGCCGGCCCCCGCGGCCGCCGAGGAGCGCCCCGGGCAGGCGCCGCCGACCGGCTCCATGGAGGCGGTCATCCGGCGCTTCGCGGCCGACGAGGACTCCCTGCGCCGCTTCTACAGCGAGCCCCTCTCCGAGCTGCGGCTGACGCGACTGCAGCGCTTCCTCGCCGCCTGGCGGACGCGGCTCGAGGGCCTCGCGGTGGAGGCCTTGTCCACGGACGACCAGGTCGACTTCGTCCTCCTGCGCAACCACCTGGACCGGCGCCAGGACGCGCTCGCCCTCCAGCAGGTGCGCAACGGCGAGACCCTCGCCCTGCTCGGCGGGGCCACCGACCTGCTGGAGCTCGATCGCCGTCGCTGGCGTCCGAGCAAGGCCCCCGACGGCAAGCGCCTCGCGGCCGCCCTCGTGGCCGTGCGCGACCGCCTGCGCACGGCCCGCGCCCTCATCGAGAAGGTGCATGGCAAGGCCGAGGACCTGCCGGCCGAGGTGCCGGCGCTCACGCCGGTCATCGCGTTCCGCGCCGCGAAGGCGCTGGACCGCCTCGACGGACTCCTGAAGGATTGGTACGTCTTCCATGACGGCTTCGATCCGGGCTTCGCCTGGTGGACCCGCAAGCCCTACGACGGCCTGCGTGCCGACGTGAAGAGCTACGCGGCCTTCCTGCGCGGGCGAGTGGCCGGCGCGAAGAAGGACGGCGGCGTCGCACCGCTCATCGGCGACCCGATCGGTCGCGAGGCCCTGCAGCGGGCGCTGGCGCGCGAGATGATCCCCTACACGCCGGAGGAGCTGCTCGCGATCGCCGAGTCCGAGTTCGCGTGGTGCGAGGCAGAGGGGGCGAAGGCGGCCGCCGCCATCGGTGCCAAGGACTGGGCTGCCGTCGTCGAGCACGTCAAGGGGCGCCACAAGGCGCCCGGCGAGCAGGCCGCGATGGTCGTGGCGCAGGCCGAGGAGGCGGTGCGCTTCCTGGAGGAGCGCGAGCTGCTGACGATCCCGCCGCTCGCCGCCGAGACGTGGCGCCTGCGCATGATCGGGCAGCGCCAGCAGAAGACGCTGCCCTTCGCCGTCTACAACAACCAGCACATGCTCGTGGCCTACGCCATGTCGGGCATGGACCACGAGTCCAAGCTCATGAGCATGCGCGGCAACAACGAGCACTTCACGCGCATCGTGACGCCGCACGAGCTGATTCCCGGCCACCACCTGCAGCTGTTCCAGGCGGCGCGCCATCGCCCGTACCGCGCCCTCTTCCGGACGCCCTTCCTCGTCGAGGGCTGGGCGCTGCACTGGGAGATGCTGATGTGGGACCTCGGCTGGGCCCGCTCCGCGGAGGACCGCGTGGGCATGCTCTTCTGGCGCATGCATCGCTGTGCGCGGATCATCGTGACGTTGCGCTTCCACCTGGGGTCGATGAAGCCCGCCGGCATGATCGACTTCCTCGTCGAGCGCGTCGGACTGGAACGCGACGGTGCCACGAGCGAGGTGCGCCGCTACATCGCCGGTGCCTACGGCCCGCTGTATCAGTGCGCGTACATGATCGGCGGGTTGCAGATGCGTGCCCTGCATCACGACCTCGTCGGCAACGGCACGATGTCGAACCGTGCGTTCCACGACGCCGTGCTGCGCGAGAACTCGATTCCGATCGAGCTGATCCGTGCGGCGCTGACGGGCCAGGACCTGAAGCGGGATCACGCGGCGTCATGGCGTTGGCGCGGTGACGTCAAGACCTCGGGCGCGGCGCGCCCACGATGAGGCCCCGCGCGCGCGAGATCGTCGCGCGGGGCGGCGTCCTCGTCATCGCGCACCGCGGCGCCAGCGCCGACGCGCCGGAGAACACGCTGCGCGCCTTCCGGCTGGGCCTCGAGGCCGGGGCGGACCTCGTGGAACTCGACACCCGCCACAGTGCGGACGACGTCCCGATGGTGTTCCACGACAAGGACCTCGGGCGGACGACGGATGCCGTGTCCGTATGGGGCAAGGGCAAGCTGCGCTTCGAGGAACGCACCCAAGCCGAACTCGAGCGCCTCGACGCCGGCTCGTGGTTCGATCCCCGCTACGCGGCGGGCACGATCCACATCCCGACGCTCGCCCAGGCACTGGATGTCATCCAGCCCGAGGGCACCACGCTGATCGAGCGCAAGACGGGGGACGCCGCAACCTTGTTGACGCTGCTCGAGGAACGCGGGGCCGTGGAGCGTGTCGTCGTGCAGGCGTTTGACTGGCCGTTCCTCGCGGCGTGCCGCGCACGCAGCCCGAAACTCGTGCTCGCGGCCCTGGGATCGCGGGCGCTGCCGCCCGCCCGCTTGGAGGAGGCCGTGGCCGCCGGGGCCAGCGTCATGGGCTGGAATCACAAGCACGTGAACGCGGCGCTGGTGCGACGGGTGCACGAGCGTGGGCTGAAGCTGTGGGTCTACACCGTCAACGATGACCGTCGTGCGCTCGAGCTCGTGGCGCTCGGCGTGGACGGCCTCATCACGGATCGACCGGCGGGCATCCGCCAAGCGCTCCAGCGCGCGACGAAGTAGCTACAATCGGCGCGTGACGTACGACCACACCCAGCGCGCGCCGATGCATTGGTTCCTCGCCATCCCGGGCACCATCATGGTCGTGTCGGCCTGGTATGAGCCCGAGCCGCCGTGGATCGCGTGGCTGCTCTCGATCGTGGGGGCCTTGATGATCGCGCTCTCGCTCTGCTTCCGGCAGCTGCGCGTGCGCGACGACGGCGAACAGCTCGAGATCGCCTTCGGTCCGGTGGGCCTGTTTCGCTCGGCGCTGCGCTACGACCAGATCCTGGGTGTGGCGGTGACGCGCAGTGCGCTCCTCGACGGGTGGGGGATCCACCGCCTGCCCGGACGCGGCTGGATCTGGAACCTGTGGGGCTACGACTGCGTGGCCCTGGATCTGCGCGACGGCACGCGCCTGCGCATCGGCAGCGACGAGGCGCAGGCCTTGGCGGACTTCCTGACGTGGCGCACGGGGTTGTCCGGCACCCCGCAAGAGGAGGCCTGATGGCGATCGACGGCGAACTCGAACTCGAACTCAAGCGCCTGGTGGTCGGCACGAACGACCAGCGGCGGCGTGTCGGGCAGACGCTCTTCCACTTCTACAAGACGTTGATCTTCTGGCGGGAGAAGGACCTGCCCTTCGCCCAGGTGACGCGCATGTGGTCTGCCGGAGGCGCGGCGATCTTCGATGCCATGGCGGGGACCCTGCGCCGCCTCGGGGAGCAGACCGACGACCCGCGTCTGCGCGAGTTCTGCGCCCGGTTCCTGGAACAGCTGGCCGGGGATCTCGAGCGCGGCGACCACATGATCGTGCCGTTCCTGCGCTGGCTCGAGGAGCGCATGCCGGAGTTGACG
>JARGNS010000279.1:0-849 GCA_029213105.1 Planctomycetota bacterium | reverse complement strand
ATGCAGGAGGAGAGTCCGACGTCCCGCATCTACGACATCGAGCTGGCTGACATCCTCGCGGCGCTTTTCGTACACTGCGCCCGCGCCGAGCCGGAGGGCATGCCACGCGTGTTGCGCGCTGCCGCGGCCGAGATCATCAGGGAGGATTGACGATGAACATGCGACTGCTGACCGGGGCCTTGATCGTGGCTGGAACGATCGGCTTCGTGGCCGGGACGGGCTTCAGCGAGGATCCCGCGCCGGATCCCGCGGCCGCCCAGAAGGCGATGATGGACCTGATGTTCAAGCTGGCCGAGCCGGGGGAGCCCCACGCGCTGCTGGCCAAGATGGAGGGCGACTGGGACGTGGCGTCTCGAGCCTGGCCCATGGGCAAGCTCCAGGAGAGCAAGGGCACGTGCCGCAACCGCATGGTCCTCGGTGGTCGCCACCTGTACACGGAGTGGGCGGGCGAGATGTTCGACAAGCCCCACAACGGCATCGGGATGATGGGCTACGACAACGCCAAGAAGCAGTTCCACACCCAGTGGTACGACACCATGAGCACGGGCTGCTACCAGCTCTTCGGTCAGGCCAGCGAGGACGGCTCGTCGATCTCGTCGAAGGGCACGTGGGAGATGACCCTGCCCGACGGCAACGCCATGAAGATGGTGACGCGGATGCTCTACACCTTCAAGGACGCCGACACGTTCGTCATGGAGCACTTCAGCGTCATGGGCGACAAGGAAGTGCGCGAGATGGAACTCACCTACACGCGGCGCAAGCCCGCCGCCAAGGCTGGCTGCTGCCCGCCGTCGGGCAAGGGGCCTGGCTATTGATGTGAGTTGCCTTGATCTCGGCTGCGCCGAGATC
>JARGNS010000278.1 GCA_029213105.1 Planctomycetota bacterium | reverse complement strand
TGTCGGCGAAGGCGAGACCGTCAAGAAGGACGACGCCATCGTGGCCGTGGAGGACGAGGACGCCGGACTCAAGCCGCCGGAGCAGGTGCCGCTCGACAAGGCCCTGCGCGACTTCGAGAAGGAACGCGAGAAGGCCATTCGGACCGACGGCATCTCGCCGCGGGAGCGCGCCTTCCTGCGGCGCTACTTCGAGTTCCTCCAGAAGCACGCCCGCGAGAAGGGGGGCGCGCCGTCGAAGGGCGCCCCGAAGGCGCCGAAGTGAGCGGCGACGGCCCCCTGCTGACCGAGGCCGAACTGCGCCGGCTGGCGCGCCTGCGCATCCGCCGTCGGCGTGCGACGCCGACAGGTGAGTTCGGTGACTGGCGCACGGGGCGTGTGGGCAGCGGCGTGCTGTTCGCAGACCATCGCGACTACGTGCCCGGTGATGACCTGCGCTATGTGGACTGGAACGTCTACGCCCGGCTGGGCGACCTGGTCGTCAAGCGGTTCGAGGCGGAGGAGAACCTGGAGTTGCTGCTCTGCGTCGATCGGAGTCTCTCGATGGAGGGGCCGAAGTCGCGCGCGGCGCGCCGCCTGGCGGCAGCGCTCGGCTACCTGGCGCTTGCCAACATGGATCGGGCGCGCCTCGCCTGGCTGCCGTCGTTGACGACCGCCCCCGTGACGGCCCATCGCGGCAAGGGGCGCACGGGTGCGCTCATGGACGAGCTCGCCAAGGCACCCGTGGGGGGCAGTACGGATCACGCGCGCAGCATCGGCCGTGTGTTGTCCACCTGCCGTCGGCGCATGATCGCGGTGGTCCTCTCCGACTTCTACGACCCGGCGAACTCCGTCGCCGCCCTGGCGGCGCTCAAGTCACGCGGCATGGATGTCGTGGCGGTGCACATGCTGGACGCGGCGGACGTGGAACTCGAGCCGGGCTCGTCCCTGCTCGCCGTGGATCGCGAGACGGGGCAGGAGGTCAAGGTCGACGTCACGAAGGCGTTCCTCGAGAGCCTGCGCACCTCCTGGCATCACCGCGCCGACACCCTCGAGCGCTGGTGCGTCAAGCGCGAGGTGCTCTACCAGCGCTACGACGTCGCGCTCGGGCTGTGGGATGTGCTCGCCGACATGCTCGGGCGCGGCATTGCCGTGGGGTCGAGCGGATGAGCCTCGCCGCGCTGGAGCTGGCCGCGCCGGCAGCCCTGTGGGGGCTGCTCGCCGCGGCGCCGAACCTGGTGTTCCACCTGTACTTCCGGCGGCGGCGGCGCGTGCTTGTCGCCTTCGCGCCCCTGCTCGTGGAGAGCGCGGGCCTCGTCCGCAGCGAGGCGCGTTTCAAGCGCTTGCGCGAGGCCCTGTCCCTCGTGCTGCGGCTGCTGGCGCTGGCCTGCGCCGTGCTCGCGCTGGGGGGACTGCGCCCGGCCGAGGCCGTGGAGCCGCCGCGGGATCTGTTTCTCGTCATCGACGCCGACATCACGAGCGTCGCGCGCGAGGCCGACGGCGCCCTGCGCCTCGAGCATGCCCGCCGCCTTGCCCAGGGGTTCGTGCTCGGGCTGCCCACGCGCGCGGGCGATGACCTGCGCACCGAGGGGCAGGTCGCCGTGGTGCTGGCCGGCCGCGCGCCGCGACTCGTGCTTGCGCCGACCGACGAGCTGACGCGTGCGCTCGACACGCTCGCACTCCCCCTGTCGCCCGAGACCGCCGCGGCGGATCTCGAGGCGGCTGTCGCGACGGCGGCGGGGGCGGCCTCCCGCAGTGCTCGCGCCGCCGTGGTGGTGCTCAGTGCCCGGCCGATCCAGGCGCCCACCCTCCCGCCGCATGTGACCTGGCAGGTCGTGGGGACGGGCAGTACGCGGGAGGATCAGGGCTTCGTCGATCTCGTCGTGGAGCGGACCGCCGATGCGTCGGCCTACCGTGTCCGCGCGACCGTGCGCAACGACGCCGCCGAGACGCGCTCGCGGTCGGTCGTGGTGCATGTCGGGACGCGCGAGATCGCGCGCGAGGACGCCGTCCTCGAGGCGGGCGTGCCCCTTGACGTCACGTTCGACGTCCCCGCGCCCCCGGAGGCGCTCTGGCTGCGCGTGACCCTGGAGGGGGAGGACGCCTACCCCGCCAACGACGCCGTGGCCGCAC
The DNA here is from genome assembly GCA_029213105.1 of Planctomycetota bacterium. Classification (GTDB taxonomy): domain Bacteria; phylum Planctomycetota; class PLA2; order PLA2; family JAEUHO01; genus JAHEIK01. Next base: position 3,207 of record JARGNS010000278.1, on the reverse strand, counting down.
GGCTGGCTCCGATGCCGCTGCCGTCGGTCCTCGTGGTGCATGACGGAGCGGTGCGTCCCTACACGGCGGCCGTCGTCGAAGCCCTGGCCGCCGAGGGGCTCATCGACGGGAGCCGCGGCGGGTACGTCGCGGCCGCCAAGCTGGCGCAGGCCGGTGCGCACGATGTCGTCATCGTGGACGGCGTGGCCTTGCCCGCAGCGGGCCTGCGACCGGGGGCCTACGTCTTCCTTGCGCCGCTTGTGGGCACGCTGCCCTTCGACGTGGGCCGACGTGTGCAGGAACCGCTGATCTGGCGCACGGCTCGCGGGCATCCGCTCGTCGAGGGCCTGGACTTCCGCAAGTCCTTCGTCGTGCGCGGCCAGGCGCTCGCCGGGGAGGGCCTGGTGCCTCTGGCATGGGCCGAGGGCCTGCCGGTCATCGCCGAGGGCGAGCGCGAGGGGGTGCGCTTCGTCGTGCTCGGCCTGGATCCGGAGGGCTCCGCGTTGCCCACGCAGCTCGCCCTGCCGCGCATCGTGCGCAATGCGGTGCTGCGGCTTGCGCGCGCCCCCCATGTGGCGCTCGCGCCCTTCTACCGGGTGGGGGAGGTCCTCCGTCCGCGCACGGCCATCCCGGGGGGCCCGCGTGCGCGCATCGCCTGGACCGGACCGGAGGCCGATCCGGTCCTCGCCGACGGCGGCCAGGGTGTCGCGGCCGGCCGCGTGGACCCGGAGGGCGTCGCGTGGCGCGTGCCCGCGGGCGCGGCGGGCCGGGTCACGGTCACGACGGGGGCCGAGGGCCCGGCGCCCTGGACGGGGCAGACGGCCTTCCTGGACCTGGAGACCGGCCGCTCGATCGTGCCCGCCCGTCCCGAGGGCCAGGCGCCGCCCCCCGGGCCGGCTCGGACCCAGACCGGCCTGCGCTGGCGCCGGGGGCTGCTCGCGCTGGCGGTCCTGCTGCTGCTGCTGGACCTCGCGCTTCTGGGACTTGCGAGGCGTCGCGCCGCCGCCTGATCTTGACCGCTGCGCGTGGCGGACGTATCAGACACCATGGAAGAACGAATTCTCGCCACCGCGCTCACGTTCGACGACGTCCTGCTCGTCCCGCAGCGGTCCTCCGTCATCCCCACTGAAGTCGACGTGCGCACGCGTTTCTCGCGCCGGGTCGGTCTCAACATCCCGATCGTGTCCGCTGCGATGGACACGGTGACCGAGAGCGAGATGGCCATTGCCCTCGCGCGCCTCGGCGGCATCGGCGTGATCCACAAGAACCTGGCGCCGGTCGATCAGGCCCGCGAGGTCACGCGCGTCAAGCGCAGCGTGAACGGTGTGATCAACGATCCGATCACCGTGACGCCCGACATGCCCATCTCACGCGCCCGGGAGTTCATGGAGGTGCATCGCATCTCCGGCATCCCCGTCGTGGCGGCGGGCGGCAACGGCGACGAGGGCTCGCCGCTTGTCGTGGGCATCCTCACCTCGCGTGACCTGAAGTTCGTCGAGGGCGATCCCGCCGTAGGCGACGTCATGACGAAGGACGACCTCATCACGGCCGCCCCGGAGACCGAGCTCACCCAGGCGCGCTCGATCTTGCAGGAGGCGAAGGTCGAGAAGCTGTTGCTCGTGGACGACGACGGCCGCCTCAAGGGCCTCATCACGATGCGCGATCTCGACAACCTGTCGCGCTTCCCCCAGGCGAACCTCGACGGCAAGGGCCGCCTGCACGTGGCCGCCGCCGTGGGCGTCAACGACGACGAGCGCGTTCAGTTGCTGGCCGAGGCCCACGTGGATGTCATCGTCGTCGATACGGCCCACGGCCACTCCGACAACGTCATCAACGCGGTCAAGCGCTACAAGGCCGCGCACGCCAACCTCGACATCGTGGCCGGCAATGTCGGTACGGCCGAGGCGGCCAAGGAACTGGTCGACGCGGGCGCCGACGGCGTCAAGGTCGGTATCGGCCCCGGCAGCATCTGCACCACGCGCGTCGTGGCCGGCTGCGGCGTCCCGCAGCTCTCGGCCGTCTCGGCCGCGGCCCGGGTCTGCCACGAGGCGGGCGTGCCGGTGATCGCCGACGGCGGCATCCGCTTCAGTGGCGACTCGGTGAAGGCGCTCGCCGCCGGTGGTTCCTGCGTGATGCTCGGCGGCTTGCTCGCCGGTGTCGACGAGAGCCCGGGCGAGGTGATCTACCACCAGGGCCGTACCTACAAGTCGGTGCGCGGGATGGGCAGCCTGGGCGCGATGCTCGATGGCAGTGCCGATCGCTACGGACAGGGTGACGTCAAGAAGCGTGACAAGTTCGTTCCCGAAGGTGTCGAGGGGCGCGTGCCGTACAAGGGTGCGCTCTCGTCGTTCATCTACCAGATGGTCGGCGGCATCCGCAGTGGCATGGGCTACTCGGGTTGCCAGACGCTTCCGGAGATGTGGACCAAGGCCAAGTTCGTCCGCATCACGGCCTCGGGCATGCAGGAGTCGCACCCGCACGACATCCGCATCACGCGTGAGGCGCCCAACTACCTGCCGACCCACCTCTAGTCGCCCACCCCCAGTCGACCCACCACCCCCGTCGGACCCTCCCGTCCGACGAGCCCGCAGAGAGAGTCGCGATGTCCGGAACCACCGCCGCCAAGGTCGAACACCAACGCTTCTTCGTCGTCGACTTCGGAAGCCAGTATGCCCAGCTCATCGCGCGGCGCGTGCGCGAGCTCGGCTGCTACGCCGAGATCGTGATGCCGGCCGCTCTCGAGGGCCGCCTGGATGAGGCCACCGGCGTCATCTTCAGTGGTAGCCCGTGGAGCGCCTACGACGACACGGCACCCAAGATCGGCGCGGGGGTCTACGACCACGGCACGCCGATCCTCGGGATCTGCTACGGCATGCAGCTCACCACGCACCTGCTCGGAGGCAGTGTCGAGAAGGCCGAGGCACGCGAGTACGGTCCCGCCCGCATCGAGGTGCTCGGGGACGACACCGCGCTGTTCGATGGCCTGGACCGTGAACTCGACGTGTGGATGAGCCACGGCGATCGCGTCGAGGCGCTGCCCGACGGATTCGTGGCCATCGCGCAGACCGATAGCGCGCCGTACGCCGCCGCCCGGCACGTGGACAAGCCCATCTACGGCGTCCAGTTCCACCCGGAGGTGACGCATACGCCCCAAGGCACCGCGATCCTGCGCAACTTCCTCTTCGGGGTCTGCGGCGCCGCCGGTGACTGGACGATGCGCAGCTACGT
>JARGNS010000277.1:3561-5368 GCA_029213105.1 Planctomycetota bacterium | reverse complement strand
CCGACCTCACAGGTATCCCGCCGGAGAACGTCCCGCGCTATCAGCGTCCGAACGACTTCCTCTGCGAGGGCCGCCGCGACATCGGCGCCAGCACCCCGAACTGCAGCAACTCCGGGCGATCGCTCCTGGTGGGCGAGCAGATCAAGTGGTCGATCTTCTCGATCGTCGATTTCCCGAGCCATGACGGCGACGCGACGCCGGCCAATCCCACGTTCAGCTCCGCGGCCGACGCCGTGGGCGGCCACCCGTCCATCACGGCGGCTCAGGAGCCCGGTACCTCCGCGCCGTTCAAGAAGCAGGTGCTGGACCAGGCGACGCTCCAGGGCAAGTCCGGTCTCTGGTGCTTGCGTTGGGAGGGGGTCGACAAGGCCAACTTCGTCTTCATGCAGTTCAACCGCGAGGTGGGCACCACGCCGAAGCCCAGCATCACGATCCGCACGTTCTGCGACAACGTCGTGGAGAACTGCGCACTGGACATGGGGGAAGAGCCCGTCCCGACCAACGGTGGCGTGGTCAAGCTGGACTACGTCGAGGTGGAGTGCATCCCGGACGCCCAGGGCATCTACCAGCCCGTTCCCGGCGGCGTCAAGGGCAGCCTGGAGACCGGCACCGATGGGGTCTGGGGTCCCTACCAGTTCCGTCCGGCCTGCTACCTGGTCACGGTGGATCCGAGCGAGACACTCCTCACGAGCCCGAGCTGCAACACGCCGTTCCTGGTCGACGCGAGCCTCAATCCCCAGGCCGCGAACACGAAGGACTGCAACGAGCTCGAGATCGGCTTCCTTTGCGACGGCATGATCTGCGGCCGCGTCTACTGCGAGAACGGCACCGACTGCACGTACGACGCCGGCACGGATGACAACCTCCCGGTGGGCGCCGTCTACGACGTCACGCTCACCCCCGTGGTCAACGGTGTCCTGGATCCGATGAACGCCGTCACGAAGACGGTCGACCACACGTCGCCGAACTACTGCTTCTCGGCCGCCTTCGGCGAGTACGAGATCACGATCGCGCCGGCCAACACGGCCACGGTCATCCTGACCCTCAAGGGGTCCTGTGTGGACAAGAAGCGCGTGACCATCACGTCGCAGAACCCCAACATCCCGGACTGCGACTTCGGCTACGACTGCAGCTCGGATCTGTGCGGCGATGTCTACTGCGAGGACACGGGCAACTGCCTCTACGAGGCTGGCCTTGGCGACATGCCGCTGCCCGCCGGCACCCAGGTCACCCTGACCTTGACGCCCATCCTGGCCGGCCAGCCCGACCTGGCGAACGTCCAGACGAAGGTGGTTACGGCGCCGGCGACGCGCTACTGCTTCGAGGACCTGCCCTTCGGCGAGTACACCCTGACCTTCGCGTTCACCGACGGCCGTCCGCCGATGCCGCTTGCCCCGAACTGCGATTCCATCAAGCAGATCACCATCGATCCCGCCACGGGCGACATCGATGACTGCGACTTCGGTTTCGACTGCAAGGGCCGGGTCTGTGGCGATGCCTACTGCGAGATCGGTCAGACGCCCTGCAAGTTCGACCAGGGCGTGGATGAGCCGCTGCCCGTGGGCTCCTCGGTCATCCTGATCCTCTCGAAGCTCGAGATCGTCAACGGCCTCCCGGTCGTGACGGAACTCGACCGGGAGACGCTTGTCGCCCCCGAGACGCGTTTCTGCTTCGGCAACCTGCCCTACGGTGACTACCAGCTGGCCTACGTCTTCGCACCGGCTTCGCCCGTGCTGCCCATCAAGGGGGGCTGCCTCGAGGTGAAGCCCTTCACGGTCAGCCGAGACGTGCAGTTCGTGGACGACTG
>JARGNS010000277.1:0-3551 GCA_029213105.1 Planctomycetota bacterium | reverse complement strand
ACTTCGGTTTCGAGTGCACCACGAGCATCTGTGGTGACCTCTACTGCGAAGGCAAGACGGACGACTGCAAGTACGATCCGGTGCAGGGCGACATGCCGCTGCCGGCCGGCACGACGATCGATGTCATTCTCACGCCCGTCGAGAACGGCGTCCCCGTTCCCGGCAAGGCCATCACGCAGACCGTCATCGCGCCGAACACGCGTTACTGCTTCCAGGACCTGCCGTTCGGTGACTACACGTTGGGCTACGCCTACGCACCCGGCTCACTGATCACGTACCCCATCGCGATGGGATGCGACCACCTGAAGGAGATCACGCTCGACCCGACGACGGGCTCGATCGATGACTGCGACTTCGGGTTCCTCTGTGACGCCGAGATCGACGGCCGTGTCTACTGCGACGACGACCTCAATGGCCTCTGGGATCCCGCGAAGGACACGCCGCTGGTCGGTTGGACTGTCGAGGCGACCCGCAAGGACAACCCCGCCGTGCGCTTCCTGGCCCTCACGGGTGCCGACGGTAGCTACGAGATCACCGGCCTCGCGCCGGGCGACTACACCGTCACGTCAAGGCCGCCCCCGAACGCGCCGCTGGGTACGTTCGAGGCACTCCCGCCGACGACGCGCGACGTGACGATTCCCCCGCGGGCGTCGAACGTGGACTTCCGCTACGACTGCCGTCTGGGCGAGATCCGTGGCCGCATCTTCTGCGACGACAATCTCAACGGTCGCTACGACCTCGGCGAGCCCCTGCTCGACGGGTTCACGGTGAACATCGCGGGCCCCGGCGCCCCGATCGCACCGGTCCTGTCCGGCCCCAACGGCGCCTACGCCTTTGACGGCCTCGTGCCCGGCAACTACACGGTCTCGATCGTGCCGGCCGAGTTCGCGGCCAAGGGCTGGGGCGCACCCAACCCGGCCAGCAAGCCCGTCCAGCTGGATCGTGGCGAGATCGTCATGGACGTCGACTTCGGTGCGGACTGCCGCCTGGGTCAGATCGAGGGCACCGTCTACTGCGACGAGAACCTCAACGGTCAGCGCGATCCCGGTGAGAAGACGCTCGACGGCTTCACCGTCAACGCGATGGGCCCGGCTGGTGCGCTCAACCCGACCGTCTCCGGTCCGGGTGGTGCCTACAAGTTCACGAACCTGGTCCCCGGCGTCTACCGGATCTCCATCGTGGAAGCCGAGTTCCTCGCGCAGAACCTCACGCCCCCGAGCCCGTCCTCGCTGACCGTCACGCTCAACCGCGGGGACATCCGCTTGAACGTCGACTTCGGCGCGCTGTGCCTCGGCTCGATCTACGGCTACGTCTTCCAGGACAAGCCGAATCAGGACTGTGACGGTGTGTACCAGGAAGGCATCGATCGCCCGCTCAGCGGCGCGCTCGTTCGCCTGATCCCCGCACCGGGTGTGGTCCTTCCCGCCGGCACCAGCACGGAGGAGCTGACGGACGCCAACGGCCGCTACGTCTTCACCGGCCTGACCGCAGGCCAGTACACCGTGCGGCTCGTCAACCTCTCCGCTCCCGATCAGGACTTGAACCTGTCGCTCAACGAGGCCGTCACGCCGCGTCTGCAGGACGTCGTCCTGCCGCTCCAGGGCGAGAAGCGGATCGACTACGGGCACTGCGCCCAGGCCATCTGCGGCAAGGTCTACAAGCAGCCCTACGGCAAGTGGGACAAGGACTTCGATCAGGGCGTGGATACGCCCCTGGCGAACGTGCTCGTCGAGATCACCGGTACCGCTGGTGAGGCCCTCGCACTCGGCTACTCGGACATGACCCGCACCGACGTGAACGGTGACTACTGCTTCACGAGCGTGCCGACGGGCAGCTTCGAGATCATCCTGAGCGAGACCGATGGCACGACCATCGCGATCCTCGAGGGGCTGATCGACGACGGCGCCACGGTGCGTACGCCGACGGTGACCGCGGGCCAGACCGTGACCGATCAAGACTTCGCCAAGTGTGAGCCCTGCGAGCAGAGCCTCTGCGTCAAGGTGTTCCGCGAGCCCTCCCCCGACTGTGACGGCATCTTCGATGTCGGCTCGGATGAGTGGGTGGGTTCGGTCGAGGTGCGCATCCAAAAGGTCGGCGGCGGAGAGACGATCCTCTTCACCGAGTCCGACGGGCGCGTCTGCCTCGACGACATCACGCCCGGCGACTACATCGTCAGCGTGGATGGCACCCAGCCGGAGCTGAAGGACTGCACGCCGTCCGACGGCACGCAGCTCCAGCGCATGGTCAACTTCGATCCGGAGCGTTGCGAGGACCAGGAGCTGGACTTCGCGTTCTGCTGCTGCCCCCGTGAGGGTTGCTGCGAGGGCCGTCTCCACGAGGCCGTCGCCGTCACGCGCTTCTTCCTCGGCTCCAGCGCAGCCGCGCTCGACGTGAACGCCAAGCTGTTCATGGACTGCGATGGCAACGACCTGGTCGACGAGGTCTCCCTCAACTGGAACGGCGCCTTCCCGGGGGCCGCCCAGGGCATGGGTGAGGTGCTGACCATCGACAACGTCGATGTGGACGCCGGAGTGGTCACCGTGCGCTTGCGCATGACGGCCCAGGGCGCGAGCTTCCCGGAGAACCACTTCGGCAACGAGAAGCACCTGGTCCAGATCGGAGTCAACGGCCAGGTCCACGAGGTCTGCGCCGTCTTCCGCGCCGAGGTCATGCACCCCGGCGTGATCCTCGACTGCGTGACCTGCGAGGAAGTCGAGATCGACTGCCCGCCGTGCGTGCCCTGCAAGGGTGGCGTGACCTCGCTGGTCATGCGCTACGAGGGGCAGACCGAGACCAACGTCATGGTCACCGACAAGGACGGCAACGTGCTCTTCCAGGGTGATGTGGCCCCGGGCGGTGAGTTCGGCTTCGCCGGTACCGGTGATGACGGCAAGCTCGGCACGAACATCTGGGTCAAGTACGACTGCGATGAGACGCCCTGCTACGACTGCGGTCCCGACGACTGCAGTGGTTGCGACGGCAAGATCACGGACCTCTCGCTGCGCTACAACGGCGCCGGCACGACCGCGGTCCGTGTGACGCAGAAGGATGGCGACGTCCTCTTCGACGACCTCGTGGGCGCCGGCCAGGTGTTCAGCTTCTCGGGCACGGACAAGGGGACGATGGGCACCGAGATCACGGTGCGCCATGGCAACGAGAGCGTGGCCATCCACACGTCCTGCTCCAAGCCCATCGGGGTGAACGCCGTCTTCGGCGCCTTCACCGTGACGGCAGGTGCCAGCGCCGATGGCGGTGCCCTCTGCGACTGCGGACCGGATGGCTGCCCCAAGGGTGGCAAGTCCTCGGGCAAGTCGAGCGGCAAGTCCTCGGGCAAGTCGAGCGGCAAGTCGGGTGGTACGAGTGACTCGCCCTGCAAGCAGGTGGACATCCACACCAGCTGCAGCGATCCCATCGGCCCCGGTACGCGCTTCGGCCCCTTCGTGGTCGTCAGCGGCACCAGCCGTGAGGGTGGTGAGCTCGAGAACTGCGATGAGAAGCCCTGCTACGACTGCGGTCCCGACGACTGCAGTGGTTGCGACGGCAAGATCACG
>JARGNS010000276.1 GCA_029213105.1 Planctomycetota bacterium | reverse complement strand
GGCGGGGTCACCCCGCCCTCGCCCGGGCGGCTCGGCGTCCGCGCTTGGCACCGAGCCTCGATGCGAAGCGCGGGGCGCCCCGCACACACCCCCGAGAGCAAGAGGTGGGCCAATGCGCTTCTGGAGCAGGGCGTCGGCGTCCGGGCCGCAAGAATCTGGGCCCGCGGCGTGCACGAGGAGGCCGGAAGACGCACGCGTCGCACGGCGCTGACACGTAAAGAATGAGTTACGTTGTCAAGCGATCGACGGAGAACCGGGGGCTAGCGTGCGGACTCGCTCGGCGTCGGCGGCGCGACCTGGGTCGCGGGGCACTGGCGCGCGCCGCAGCAGGTCGCAGCCCGCCGGCGCACCAGGAACCGCCAGCCCACGTACGCACCGGCGAGCAGGCCAAGACCCAGGACGGCGAGTTCCTGACCGGTCACGGTCCGTACCCCAGCGCCAGGCCGCCCTGGTACACGATCAGGCTCGCGACGTAGGCGAGCACGGTCATGTACACGACCATGAACAGCGGCCAGCGCCACGAGTTCGTCTCGCGCTTGACCACGGCCAGCGTGGACATGCACTGGCACGCGAGCACGAAGAACACCATCAGGGAGATCGACGTGAGCGGTGTGTGCACGGGCGAGCCATCGGGGCGCTTGTCGGCCTTCATACGCTCGCGCAGCGGCACGGACTCCTCGTCCGCCTCCCCCACGCTGTAGACGATGCCCAACGTGCTGACCATGACCTCGCGCGCGGCGAAGGAGGCAATGAGCCCCACGCCGGTCTTCCAGTCGTAGCCGAGCGGCTCGATCACCGGCTCGATGCCGTGGCCCAGACGGCCGGCAAAGCTCTGCTCGAGCTGGGCGCCGGCCTCCCACTGCGCGACTTCCTCGGCATCCTCCCCCGCCTCGATGCGCTGGGAGGCCTGCTCGCTGATCGCGTCGTCCTTGGGGAAGTACGCGAGGAACCAGAGCAGGATGGAGATCGCGAGGATGACCGTGCCGGCCTCGCGCACGAACACCCAGCCCTTGGTCGCCACGGTCCGCAGGACGCCCTTGAACGAGGGCAGGCGATACGGCGGGAGCTCGAGCAGGAACGCCGCGCCTTCGCCCTTGAACATGGTGCGCCGCAGCAGCCAGGCCACGCCGATGGCCGCCACGACACTGAGCATGTACATGCTCAGCAGCGTCAGGCCCTGGTAGCCGGCCGGGATGAACGCGCCGATCAGCAGCACGTACACCGGCAGTCGCGCGCTGCAGGACATCAGCGGCGCCACCAGGATCGTGACGAGTCGGTCGCGCCGACTCTCGATCGTACGCGCCGCCATGATCCCTGGAATCGCGCAGGCGAAGGACGACATCAGCGGCACGAACGCCTTGCCGCTCAGGCCGGCCACACGCATCAGGCGATCGATCAGGAACGCCGCGCGCGCCATGTAGCCCAGGTCCTCGAGGATGGCGAGGAACAGGAACAGGATGCAGATCTGCGGCAGGAAGATGACCACGTTGCCGACGCCGGCAATGATCCCGTCCACGACGAGGTCGTGCAGGATGCCCTCGCCGAGGAGGCCGCCGACCGCCTCCTGCACCCAGCCCGTGCCCTCTTCGATCCAGCCCATGAACGGCTCCGCCCAGGCGAAGACGGACATGAACATCAGGGCCATGATCCCGAGGAAGAGCAGCGGCCCGAGCACCCGGTGGGTGAACACGCCGTCGATGCGCTCCGAGCGCGTCGGCCCCTTCGGAGGTGCGTCCGCCCGCGCGGCGCGCGCGGCTTCACGGCAGAACGCGTAGCGGCACTCGGCCTCGAGCGCGAGACGGTCCACGCCCGCCTCGACGAGCGCGTCTTGCGCGCGACCGACCGCCCCGCCCAGGGCGGCGGGGTCATCGCCATGCACCAGGAGGCGCACGGCTTCGGCCTCGGACGCGTCCGCAGGCACGGTCCCCGCGGACTGGACTGCCGCGTGGACCTGGGCCAGGGCCTCTTCACCAGCCGCGGAGAGACTCCACAGACGACCCGGCGCCTTGGCGCGATCGAGGGCCTCCAGCAGTGCATCGGTGTTCTCGCCGGTGCGCCCGATGACAGGGACGACCGGGACGCCGAGCTTGGCCTCGAGGGCCGCCGCGTCCACGTTGAGTCCGCGGGACGCCGCCACGTCGATCATGTTGAGCGCCACGACAACCGGCACGCGCATGTCGAGCAGCTGCGTGAGGAAGTAGAGGTTGCGCTCCAGGCTGGACGCATCCACGACCGCGACGACGACGTCGGGGCGCGGCACGCGGGCATCCGTGCCGATCAGCACGCCGCGCGCAAGACGCTCGTCTTCGGAGCGCGGCAACAGGCTGTAGCAACCGGGCAGATCCACGACGCGCGCTTCGCGGCCGTCACGCAGCGTGACCGCACCCTCGACGCGGTCCACCGTGATGCCCGGGTAGTTGCCGACCTTGCGCCGCAGTCCGGTCAGCGCGTTGAAGAGGGACGTCTTGCCGGAGTTCGGATTGCCGGCCAGCGCGATGACGGGACGAGCGGCCACGGCGACGCCGTCAGCGCCGCTCGACGAGGACGGTGCGGGCTTCGGCGCGTCGGAGGGAGAGGTGGTAGCCATGGAGCTCGACTTCCATCGGATCGGCAAGCGGTGCAAGCCGCACCACGCGCAACTCGGTGCCGGAAACGAACCCCATCTCGAGCAGCCGGCCGCGTAGGGCGCTTGCGCCCGTGATGGCCTTCACGACCGCCTGGTCCCCGGGACGCAGATCGTCCAGCGTGGGGCCCGAGGGCATCGTGGCGTCGTGGCGTGCGCCGTCCGGAAGGGGTGCCGCAGGGTTCATCTTGAGAACGATACTCAAGATGGGCCCCAGAGCCAGCCGGGGCTTGGTCTTGCCAGCATCCTTTTGTATGGGTATTGTTTGTGCCGGGAGGGGTCCCACGAGGACCGCCATGCCCAACGACCGACCGCCCCCCCGCCCGCGCCGGCACGCCGCGCCCCCCCTCACCCCCAGGCCGCGCGACCTCATGCTGGTCGATCTCGACTGCTTCTACGTCTCCGTCGAGCGCCGACGCGATCCCGCCTTGATCGGGCGCCCGGTCATCGTCGGCGGCGTGCCGGGGGAGCGTGGGGTCGTGGCCTCCGCCTCCTACGAGGCCCGCGCCTTCGGCGTCCGGGCCGGCATGCCGCTGTTCGAGGCCCAGCGCCGCTGCCCCCCGGAGACGGTCTTCCTGCGCGGCGACCACGCGGCCTACCTGGAGGCTTCGCGCGCGGTGATGGGCGTGCTCGGGCACTTCACGCCGCGGGTCGAGCCCCTCTCTGCCGATGAGGCGTTCCTCGACCTCGGGGGCTGCGAACGCCACCACGCCTCGTGGCTCGCCGCCGCCGCCTCGGTGCATCGCCGTGTGATGGAGGAGACGGGCCTCGCCGTCTCGATCGGCATCGGCGGGACCCGTGCCGTCGCCCGCGTGGCCCTCGCCCTGGCCAAGCCGGGTGGCGTACTCGAGGTACGCCGCGGCGAGGAGTCGGCGTTCCTCGCCGACCTGCCCCTGCACTACCTCCCGGGCGTCGGAGGCAAGACCCGCACCGCACTCGAGCGCTTCAACGTGCGCACCATCGGCGACCTCGCCGCCATCCCCGAGGCGATCCTCGAGACGACCTTCGGGCGCACGGGCCTCACGCTCTCCCGGCGCGCGCGCGGTCACGATGCGGCCCTCGACGCACCGACGATCGGACAGCGCGTGGCCAAGACGCGCACGATCTCGCGCGAGACCTCCTTCGCGCGCGACACCAACGACCCCCGCGTGGTGGACGGCATGCTGTCCTATCTCGCACAGCGCGCGTGCGGTGCCCTGCGCACGGACGGGCTGCTTGCCCGCTCGGTCGAAGTGCGTGTGCGCTACGCCGACTTCCAGACCGCCGCCACGCGTCGGCGCCTGCCCGAGCCGAGCGCGCGCGACGAAGACGTCCTCGGCATCGTGCGCACGCTCTGGCCCGTCGTGTGGCAACGCCGCGTGCGGCTGCGACTCGTCGGCGTCACGCTCCACGGCCTCGAGCCCAAGGCCGAGAAGCAGCTCGACCTGCTCGCAAGCCTCGACGTCGATCGGCACCTCGATGCCGCCGTGGACGCGATCCGCGAGCGCCATGGCTTCGGTGCGCTGGTACGCGGCCGTGCGATCGACCTGCTGGACCAGGTTCCCCGCACGGCCCGCGGCTTCCGCCTGCACACGCCGTCTTGCTCACGCTAGGCGTTCTTGCGTACGCCCTTTGGGGTTCGCGGGCGCACACACGCTCGCGCTACGCGCTTCGCTGCAGCGCCCCTACAGGGGTGGACGTCGTCTGGGGCGCGCACACACGCTCGCGCTACGCGCTTCGCTGGAGCGCCCCTACAGGGGGGCATGCCCCGATGGACGCCGTCCGGCGCGGGCTCGACCGCTGGGGAACCGGCCTGTAGGGGCGGTCCAGCCGGCGCTGCGCCGGCGTGTGTCCGCCCGCGCCGAAGAGATGTGTACGCCCGTGCGGCGCCTGCCCCCTTCGGGCTAGGATGGGCGCTCCCGACCCGGGGAGGTTCTGATGAGCAAGACTGGCTGGATCATCCTGGGGACGATCTTCGTCGTCATCTTCGGCGGCGCGGCAGGCCTGCTGGCCGTGATGATGTTCCATAGCGTGGCGCCCCCGCCTCGAGAGGAGCCCCAGTCACTCGAGAGGGAGTTCGAGGACTCACAGACCGACCGGGACGAGCCCGGCCCCCGGCCGGCGCCCGAGCTACGCGGGCCCGACACCCCGACGGACGCCAACATGGCCCGGCGCCTGGCGGCACTCGAGGACCAGGTCAAGAACCTGCGTACCGAGTTGGCGGCGGAGCGCAAGAAGACCAAGCCCATGCGCGACATGTACGAGGAGGCGAAGAAGGACGGGATGCTTCCCGAGAGCGGTCCCGGCATCGAACTCCTCGCCGAACCGCTGTCCGCTGGCGCCCTCGCCGGCACGCTTGCCAAGGACATGGGGCTCGAGGCGCGCCGCGCCAAGGCGTTCGCCGAGACCTACGACGCCTGGCTCGAGAAGGCGAAGCGCCTCGAGAAGGAGCACGCCAAGGTCAGCGTGTATGGCGACACGACCACCATCACGATCGACCGCTTCGGTCGGGACGGCGAGGAGCTCCGCCGGGAGTGGGATGACTACGTGGCCGGCGCCCTCTCGACCGACGAGAAGCAGGCCTACGACAAGCAGGGCGCCCGCAACCGCCTGGTCGGAAGCCGCGGCGGCGACTTCGCACGCCGGATCCGCATCAAGCAGGCCGGCGGCTCGATCTCCATCACCGCCGAGGGCGAGGACGCCACGGGCAACAAGACGGTCGAAGAGACCCAGGGGCCCGCACTCGCACGGGACCTGATGCTCGCGGACT
>JARGNS010000275.1 GCA_029213105.1 Planctomycetota bacterium | reverse complement strand
GGGACGCGGAAGCCGCAACGCCCGGGCGCCCGGGCGCGGAGAAAGCCCCCGCCGGCGTGAGCAAGGGCCCGCGCAAGGCGCGCAGCCGAGCCAACCGCGGCGGGGCCCGCAAGCCCAAGGCGAACGCCTCCGCCGACGCCGGCCGCTGACGGAGTCGGGCATGACGGCCACCGACCCGACCGCTCCCGCCCCGCGGGCCCCCCGCTCGACCGTCGTGGCCGAGCTGCGCGGCGCCACGCGCATCTACCAGATGGGCCCCACGAAGGTCCGTGCACTGGACGGCATCGACATCCAGTTCCTCGAAGGCAGCTACACGGCGATCATGGGGGCGTCGGGCTCCGGCAAGTCCACCATGCTCAACATCCTCGGCTGCCTCGACCGCCCGACCGATGGGCAGTACATCCTCGCGGGCCGCGACGTCTCCGATCTCGACGACGACAATCTCAGCGGCGAGCGCAACCGCCGGCTCGGCTTCGTGTTCCAGGCGTACAACCTCATCCCCCACCTCACGGTGCTCGAGAACGTGGAAGTGCCGATGGAGTACGGCGGCGTCTCCCCCGGCGAGGCACGGGTGCGTGCGACGCGCCTCGCCGAGCGCATGGGCCTCGGAGACCGCCTCGATCACCGCCCCACGGAGCTATCCGGCGGCCAACAGCAGCGTGTGGCCATCGCGCGTGCCTTGGCCAACGATCCGGTGGTTCTGCTCGCCGATGAACCCACGGGAAACCTCGACTCGAAGACCGGACTCGAGATCCTCTCCCTGCTCGACGAACTGCACGCACAGGGACGCACGCTGATCATCGTGACCCATGATCCGAAGGTCGCCGCGCGCGCGGACCGGACGATCCACATGCTCGACGGCAAGGTCCAGCGCATCGAGGAGCGTGCGTCATGACCGGACGCCGCCTCGTAAGCCTCGCGTGGAAGAGCCTGTGGATGCACCGGCTGCGCTCCCTGCTCACGCTCTCCGGCATCATCCTCGGCGTGGGCAGCGTGGTCGCCATGCTGGCCATCGGCGAGGGCGCCAGCCGCGAGGCCGAGGAACGCTTCCGCAAGCTCGGCACGAGCAACCTGCTGCTGGCGAGCGTGAAGCCGCCGCAGTCCGACGAGGCCGGCGAGTCGCGTAGTCGCATCCTGCGCTACGGCCTCCTGCGCAAGGACCTCGAGGGCATCCTCGAGACGATCCCCGAGATCCGCCGCGCCGTGCCGCGGCGTGATATCCCGGTACGCGCGCGCTTCGGTGAGCGTGAGGTGGCCACCAAGGTCATGGGGACGACGGCGGCCTACGCCGATGTCGCGAACCTCCGGCTGGTCTCCGGGCGCTTCCTCACGCCCTCCGACGGACACGCCCGCATGGCGGTCTGCGTGCTGGGCGACGCCATTGCCCGCAAGCTCTTCCTCTCCGTCGATCCCGTCGGCCAGGAGCTGCGTGCCGGCAAGCACTACTACCGCGTGATCGGGCTGCTGGCCGAACGCGGGGAAGGCACGGGCGGAACCGGCGGCATGGGTGGCGAATCCGACAACGCCGTGTTCATTCCGCTCGAGACGATGCGGGAGCGCCACGGCGACCGAATCCGTCACGTCACCAGCGGCTCGCGCTCGTACGAGAATGTCCAACTCCATCGCATCACGGTGGAAGCCACGGAGAGCAGCGAAGAGGTCGTCTCCCGCGTGGGCGCCGCCCTGCGGTCCTTCGTATCCGTGCGGCACCCGGACGGGGACGTGCGCATCACCGTGCCCCAGGAGCTCATCCGTCAGGCCAAGGAGAGCAAGCGCATCTTGAGCATCGGGCTCGCGTGCAGCGGGGCCATCTCGCTCCTCGTTGGTGGCATCGGCATCATGAACATCATGCTCGCCACCGTCGTCGAGCGCACGCGCGAGATCGGCATTCGCCGCGCGCTCGGCGCACGCCGCTCGAACATCGTCAGTCAGTTCCTGGCCGAGACCATCCTGCTCTCGGTCACCGGCGGCCTCATCGGCCTGGGTCTCGGCGTCCTCGTGCCCATGCTCGTCACCTGGCTGGCCGGCATGGCGACGGTGATCACGCCGTTCTCGCTCATCCTCGCGTTCTCGATCAGTGGCCTGGTCGGCATCGTGTTCGGGCTCTACCCGGCGGCACGGGCGGCCGACCTCGATCCGGTCGAGGCCCTGCGGCGCGAGTAGCGCCCCGGCCCGCTCAGCGCGCCGGCACGGTGATGCGCACCTCGACGAACATCTCGGATTCCATGCCCATGGCCGTCGGGATCGGCGGAATGCGGATCGCATACGCCCCGGGCTTGGCGAAGGCTTCCTCGAAGGGCGCCGTCTCGCATCCGTGGATGTGATGCACCCGGTCCTCCCGCGGCTCCGGCTCCAGCACGAGATCCGGTCGAAGGGCAAGGTAGAGCGGTCCCACCACCACGTCGCTCTCCAGCATCGCGGGCAGATGCAGATCGATGCGCACGGTCGTGTCCGTCGCAACCGTGAAGGGGATGACCAGGCCCTCGGAACGCAGCGGTAGTCGCGCATCCACGAGGACGATGGCCTCCTCCGTCGCGGCCCGTTCCCACAGCACCAGCGGGATGAGCAGCACGCAGCCCACCAGGACGCCGAGGACGAACGCGCGGTAGGCGCGACGCATGCCGGTACGCGGTCGATCGGTCATCGGGCGGGGCTCCTGGGGAGGCGGAATGGTCCGGCGAAGTGCGGTGCAGGGCAAGGGACGGCCACAGCCGTTCCTCAGCCCCCTGCGTTCGGGCAGCAGTGCAACGTGTCAGGGCGGGCGGGGCTTCCCCGCACCCACGCCCGGCGTCAGCGCTGCGCGGGGGGCCGGTTCGAGACCAGGTACAGATCGGTACGTCCCGCACCGGCATAGGGCCCCGAGAGCACGTAGGCCCCCAGGGGTTCGATCTCACGCCAGCGCACGATGGCGATCACCTGGGAGTGCCGTGTGTGGCCCTTCTCGT
Source organism: Planctomycetota bacterium (assembly GCA_029213105.1). GTDB lineage: Bacteria > Planctomycetota > PLA2 > PLA2 > JAEUHO01 > JAHEIK01. Next base: position 2,453 of record JARGNS010000275.1, on the reverse strand, counting down.
CCTGCCAGGTGCGGCCCTTCCAGCGTTCCTCGAAGAGCGCCTGCGGCCAGAGCACACCGAACGGACGCTGCGGCGCGTCCTCGAACACGGGTGCCATCCAGTGGCCGGTGGCGGCGTCGCGCGTGAGCAGATACGGGCGCGCGTAGCGCTTCACGATCTCCCGCTGACTGGAGGCCTCCGGGGTACCCCCGGCGATGGCCAGGCCGAGCCCCCAGCCTGTGTAGAAATCCAGGCCCTGGGGATAGCGCTTGAAGGCCACGAACGTGGGCATGTTGCCCTTGCTGCGCTCGAGAGACCGACCGATCTCCGCTTCAAGCGCCAGGGCCAACCGCTTGCTCGACCCCAAGTGGCCGACGCGGGCCATGCCGTGATCGACGCACCACCAGGCCAGCATGCTGCCGAGGAGGAGGAGCACCACGCGCGCGTGCGGTGCTCGCTTGCGCATGGCCTGCACGAGCAGCACGGCCGTGCAAAGCACGAGTCCCCCCGCGATCAACCACCCCCCGAGGCCCGCCCAGCGCGGGGCCTCGAGATCGCTCGGCAACCGGCCGGTCTGCAGCGGGAACCACAAGCCGGCCAGCGTGAACGCGCCGACGCCCACGAACAGCAGCCCCCCCAGCAGCGGAACGCGCCAGGGAAAGGACAGCCCATCGCGCAGGCGCCGTGCGAGCTGCGCGCCGAGCAGCACGAACAGCGGCGCGGACGCGGGCAGCAGGTAGTTCAACAGCTTGCGCGTGGCCAGGCTGTAGAGCAGGAAGGCGACGAAGAACCAGCACCAGGCCAGCCGTCCCGCCGTGACGGTACGCCCCGCGCGCACGTCCTCCTGGAGGGACGGGAGCACGTCGCCCCAGGGCTGCGGCGACCACGGGCTCCACGTCACCAGACCCGCGACGCGACGCCACCACGGCACGTGCTGGGCGGCCTCGCCCCAGCCCGCCCATGCGAGCGAGGCCCACGGCATCATGTAGATGACGGCGATCGGCACGTAGAACCAGAACGGGCGGAACGAGCGATGGTCGCCTTCGTTGAAGCGGCCGAAGTGCTCGTACTCGATGAAGTGCTGGATCCATCCCGGGTTGGCCTGCTCGACGAGCACGTACCACGGTGCGGCGATGAGCAGCGCCACGGCCCACGAGAGCGGCGAGAACATCACGCGCAACACCGCCCGCGAGCGAAGGCCGGCCAGCATCCACGCACCCGCCACGAGCATCGGCACCGCCACGACCAAGGGCCCCTTGATGAGCAGCCCGCAGCCCACGGCCACCCCCAGGCCGATGCGTGTTCCCCAGCGCCCGCCCTGGATGCCAGACCAACCGGCCCAGAGCGCGCCCGCGACGGCAGCAGCCAACGGCATGTCCATCTGGGGGCCCACCCGGGAGCCGATCATGCCGGCCGCGCTCGTCACCGCGAGCAGGGCGGCATACCACCCCGTTCGCGTCGACCCCGTCCATGCCCGTGCGAACAGGAAGATGAACACGGCCCACAGTGCCCCCGCCAGCACCGTCGGCGTGCGCGCGAAGAACTCATGCCGCCCGAAGCCCTGGTAGAGGACGGCCTGGACCCAGTAGACAAGCGGCGGCTTGTCCATGAACTCCATGCCGTTCAGGCGCGGAGTGATCCAGTCCCCGCTGACGGCCATGTGCCAGGCCACCGTCGCGTAGCGCCCCTCGTCGGCGTCGAACAGGTCCCGCTCCCACGTGCCGAAGGCCAGGACCGCATAGGCGACGAGGAAGACCGCGAGCACGAGGCCGCGCCCGGTCCGGTCCTGCTTCATGATCGCTTCCGTGCCCACACCGCCTCCCGCCGGGGAACCCTGACGTGGAAGGGTACGTCCGAACACGGCGCTGGAGGTACGATCCTCCGCTTGCATCCGAACGAAGGAGGCCGCCGTGGCACGCGGGTACGAACCCCAGCAGATCGAGAAGACCTGGCAGCAGCGCTGGGAGGCCGAGGGCGCCTTCCGCACCGGGACCGATGACGACCGCCCCAAGCAGTACGTCCTCGACATGTTCCCCTACCCCTCCGGGGACGGTCTCCACCTCGGCCACGTCGAGAACTACACGATCTCCGATGTCCTCGCGCGCTACGCGCGCCAACGCGGATTCAACGTCCTGCACCCGTCTGGTTGGGACGCGTTCGGCTTGCCGGCCGAGCAGTTCGCGATCGAGAACCAGGTGCATCCGCGGGATGCGGTGGCTCGCAACATCGAGGTCTTCAAGGGCCAGATGCAGCGCATGGGCTGGTCCTACGACTGGTCGCGCGAGATCAACACCACCGACCCGGACTACTACCGCTGGACCCAGTGGATCTTCCTGCGCCTGTATGAGAAGGGTCTGGCCTTCACGGCCGAGGTCCCCGTGAACTGGTGCGCGGCCCTGGGCACTGTCCTGGCCAACGAAGAGGTCATCGACGGCAAGAGCGAGCGTGGCGGGCATCCCGTCGAACGGCGCCCG
>JARGNS010000274.1 GCA_029213105.1 Planctomycetota bacterium | reverse complement strand
CGCCCGCCCCGCGCGGCGACGTCCGGGGTGGCCACGAGATCGAGCGTCATCGACCCTGTCTTCTCGCGGCCCGGCTTCCCCTGGGCGCGCCGGCGGGGACGGAAGTCCGAGGGGGCGGCGGCAAACAGGACGACGTCGGCGCCGGCGGCCTCCGCGCGCGTGGCCTCGAGCAGGTCCTGGGTGGAGACGATCGGGACGGTCACGACGCCGGGCAGCGCCGGCAGGGCGCAGGGCCCCTGGATCAGGACCACCTGGGCGCCGCGGCGTGCGGCCAGGCGGGCGAGGGCGTGGCCCATCCGGCCCGTGGAGGCGTTGCTCAGGAAGCGGCTGTCGTCCAGATGCTCGCGGGTCGGCCCCGACGTGATGACCCCGGTTCGGCCCTGCAGCGCGGATCGGGTCTTCGCCATGGGCAGAGAGTACGGGCGGCCGAAGCCGGACGCACCGGCCGGTTCGAGCGTGCCGCGCAGCCTCGGGTAGCGTTGATAGGTCAGGAGAAGCCATGCCGCGTTCGATGACCCTGCTGCCCGCGTTCCTCATCCTCGCCCTCCTGGGCGCACCGCCGCCGGCCCACGGCGAAGACGAGCCGGAGAAGGCCCCCGCGAAGGAGACGCCGAAGAGCGGGACGCCCTCGCCGCTGGCCGAGCTCACCGAGGAGCATCTAGCCAAGGAGGCGGAGGCCGAGGATCCGATCGCCTACCTGAAGTCGTTCCACGAGTGGGTGCGCGAGCACGAGCGCCCGCCGCCCAAGGACGGCACGAACAAGGCGGTCTACGAGGTCTGGAACGCGGTGCTGAAGCCGCGGGCCCGTCGCATGAGCTCGCGCATCGATCGGCTCATGAAGCGCAAGTACTGGTTGCCCGAGCGCGGTACGGCCGAGCGTGTGAAGCCCGAGTCGTGGTCGACGTTCGTGCGCGAGCTCGGCGGGCTGATCACGGAGCTGCACGGCGCCTACAGCCGCTACAACCAGGTCGTGCTGCGGGATCGCGGCGGCAAGCTCGAGACGAGCGGCAACCGCGTCTACGACAGCGTGTACACGGGCTACGGCCTGCCGTACCGCCGCTGGCACCGTGGGGTCGTCTACCGCCAGGGCGTGAGCCTGCGCTCGCGCCGCTACGAGCTGAACTCGTACTGGGGCCTGATGCGGCGCTACCGCCTCGGCTGGGGCTGGCGCATCGGCGAGTGCCGCAACTGCCAGGCGCGCGAGGACGAACTCAAGGAGCGCGCCGACAAGATTGCCCAGAGCCAGAAGCTGATCGACACGACGCGCGACACCCTGCGCGAGCAGATGCTCGCGCTGCAGGTGCTGGCCGGTGCCATGCAGGCCTGGCAGGAAGTCCACATCGCCGAGGAGATCGACGAGCTCCCCGCAGATCATCTGCTGCGCGAGCCCGCGGAGAAGTTGTTGGTGGCCTTGCGCAAGGCACGGCTGGCGGCCGAGCGCTACGACGGGGACTCCTCGGCCGCCTACGCGCAGCTGTTGCGCAACTGGGTGCGCGCGTACAAGGCGGGCCGCGCGCTGCTCACCAAGGAGGCGAAGAAGCTCGCGGACGAGGACGCCCAGGAGGGCGACGGCAAGTAGCCGTCGGTCCGGGCGGTTCGCGGGCGGCCACACGGCGTCGCAGCGACGCCTGGGCCGCCCCTACGGGTTGACGCCTCCGCCGGCGGGCACGTTCATGGGGCTGCCGGTCTGTTCGGTCCACGCAGGCGAGCCGTGCACGCAGATGCTTCCCTGCAGGGGCGGTCCCGTGCGGTGCATCGCACGTGTGTCCGCCTGCGGCCTCCTTGCGCGCGCGGCCCCCGGGACGCGGGACTCGGATGCCTGCCTAGCGCGGCACCTGCTGGCTGATGCAATGCAGGGTGCCGAGGCCCTGCACCACGTCCTCGCAGCGGATGCCGACCAGCTCGCGTTCGGGGAAGCACGGGCCGAGGATCGACATGGCCTTGTCGTCCGTGCTCGAGCCGAAGATCGGCACGCACACCGCGTGGTTGCTGATGTAGAAATTCGCGTGGCTCGCCGGCAGGCGCGCGCCGTCCGCATCGAACAGGGGGTCCGGCATCGGCAGCTCGATCACCTCGAGTTCGCGCCCCGCGGCATCCGTCATCCCGCGCAGGCGTTCGAGGTTGGCGGCCAGCGGCGCATGATCCGGGTCGCTCGTGTCCGGCTGGACGGCCGTCACGACCTTGCCCGGCGCCACGAAGCGCGTGATGTCGTCGATGTGCCCGTCGGTGTCGTCGCCCGCCACGCCCTCGCCCAGCCACAGGACCTTCTTCGCGCCGAGGAACATGGAGAGCATCTCCTCGATCTCCTCGCGGCTGCAGTCGCCGTTGCGGTTCGGGTGCAGCAGGCATTGCTCGGTCGTGAGGATCGTGCCCTCGCCATCGCCCTCGATGCTGCCCCCTTCGAGTACGAAGTCGGTGCTCAAGAGCTCGATGCCCAGCGCCGGCTGCATCTGCACGGGGATGGTGTCGTCGGCCAGCAACTCCTCGTACTTGCCGCCCCAGGCGTTGAACGTGAAGTCCATCGAGAGGCGCAGCGTCTTCTTCTTGCCCTTGGGCTTGATGAGCGTGATCGGCCCGTAGTCGCGGAACCAGACGTCCGCCGTGGGGATCAGGTGCAGGAGTACATCCTGGGCGCCGGCGGCTTCCAGCTTGGGGATCGCGCGCTCGGCCATGGCCTCGTCGGCGACGAGCATGTGCACGGTCTCACCCTGGCTGACCACGGCGGCAAACGCGGCGAAGGCGTCCTCGACGGGCTCGAGGCCGCTGCGAAACGTCGTGGGGTCGTGGGGCCACGCGAGCAACGTCGCTTCGTGGGGCCACCACTCGGCGGGCCAGCGGAAGCCGCGGCCGCGGGGCGTGGGGTCGGGGGGCTGCGTCATGGTCAGTCGCCGTCGCGCCAGCGCTTGCCGAGGTCGTCGTAGGCGTCCACCCGGCGGTCGCGGAAGAACGGCCAGCCCTCGCGGGCCGTGTCGATGGCGGCGCGCTCGCACTCCACCACGAGGACCTCTTCCTCGGTGCCCGCCTCCGCGATGACGGTGCCGTCGGGGGCGACCACGAAGGAGCGCCCCCAGAACTCGAGCTCGCCCTCGCGGCCGATGCGGTTGACCGCGGCGACGTAGACGCCGTTGGCAATCGCGTGGGAGCGCTGCATCGTGCGCCAGGCGTCATGCTGGGCGGGCTGCAGCTCGCGCTCGCCCGTCCAGGTGCCGATGGCCGTCGGGTAGAGGAGTACTTCGGCGCCGGCCATGGCGGTGAGGCGTGCGGCTTCCGGGTACCACTGATCCCAGCAGACGAGCACGCCCAGCCGGGCGGCCTGGGTGTCGATGGACTGGAAGCCGAGGTCACCCGGCGTGAAGTAGAACTTCTCGAAGAAGCGCGGGTCGTCCGGGATGTGCATCTTGCGATAGCGCCCGGCGAGGGAGCCGTCCACGTCGAGCACGGCCGCGGTGTTGTGGAACAGGCCCGGTGCGCGCTTCTCGAACTGACTTCCCACGATCGCGATGCCGCGGGCCTGGGCCAGCGCGGCGAGCCGGGCCGTGAGGGGGCCGGGGACTTCCTCGGCCAGGGCGAAGTGCGCGTCGTCTTCCGTCTGGCAGAAGTAGCGCGACGCGAAGAGCTCCTGCGTCACGACGACCTCGGCGCCCCGGTCGGCCGCCTCGTCGATCAGGGCCAGCGTGCGCTCGACGTTCGAGGCGGGGTCCTCGTCGGCATGGGTCTGCACCAGACCGAGGCGGAAGGTGGGCGGCAGGTCGCTCATGGGCGCGCAGCCCTCCTACTTGACGATGGCCGGCAGGTACTCGGCGAGCAGCTCGGGCTTCATGATCCGTACGACCAGGATCAGGAAGAGCGCGCACAGCCCGACGATGGCCACGGCATCGGCCGCGCGGCCGAGCCGCGCCACCGTGAACAGGATCCACAGGATCAGCTCGATGGGAAACAGCACCACGCGCAACCACGTCGGCTTGGTGCGCATGGCTGCGAGTGCACGCCCCAAGCCGCCGGCCGCGCCGTGGAGCAGGGGCAGGACGATCTTGGCGAGCACGAACAGCACGCCGATGCAGATGCCCGCCTTGACGGCGCGGTCCTGCCAGCCCTCCGGCAGCTTGTCCTGGATCTGCTGCTGCCTCTCGGCGGGCTGCATGAAGTACCAGGCCGCACCGGCGGCCGGGGCGCCCAGGAAGAGCAGCAGGATCAAGGCAATCGTCTTGCCCTTCTTCTTGCGCGGGCGCTCGGCGCGCGGCTCGCGCCTGCGCGCCGGGGCGGGTCCGTCAGCGGCCATCGGTCGTCCCCTTCGGTGATGCCGCGCCTTCGGCGGCGCGGATCTCGCCCCGCACCTTGAAGAGCACGATCTCTTCCCCGGGGACGCCGGTGTGGAGCTCGATGACTTCGTCATCCAGCGGACCTGCCGGCGCGTTCGGGGCGATGCGGGCCACGAGCTTCCACATGCCTGCCTTGGCCATGTAGGGGTCGGGCATCACCTCGACGATCACCTTGCCCTTGCGCGACACCGTGCGCGGATTCTTCAGCACGACGTCCTTCTTGTAGGGCTTGAGCTTGAGGCTCGAGCGCTTGTCGGACGGCATGCGCACCGTGCCGAAGCTGAACGCACGCGACTGGATCCAGAGCTTGCCGACGACGTTGCCGTTGAGCGGCAGCGTCAGGCGTGCGCGCTCGGGGTGGGTCGTGCGGACGAGCACCTCGGCCGAGAAGTTCCCGAGGGGCAGCTTCTTGGCCATCTGCACGTCGACCTGCCAGCCCTGCCACTTCGGGTCCTTCAGGTCCCGCCACGGCTGGATGCTCGTGGTGAACGTGTCCTCGTAGCCGGGCACGGTGACGGACGTGACCTCGAAGGGCTGGCCGTGACCCTCGTACCAGCGCAGGTAGAAGGACTTGACCGGCAGGGACTCCTGGGGGACCTCGCGGTAGGAGACGCCGGGGGGGCGCACGACAAGGCCCGCCATGATGCGGATGTCGAGGTCGATGACGATCTCGCCGCGGCGGTAGTCCTTGGATGTGATCCGCACGCGCTTGCGCATGCGCCCGCCGAGGGTGTAGGTGTTGAACTCGACCTGGAGCGTGCCCTTGGCGCCGGGGGCGAGCTCTTCGTGGGAGGCCTTGAGCACGCTGCAGCCGCACTCGCCGCGAGCCTTGATGCCCTTGACGACGCGGTTGCTGGCGTTCGTGTAGGTCAGGGTCGTCGTGCGGATGTCGTCCTGCTTGACGAAGCCGAAGTCGTGGGCGTAGCGGTCCATCTGCAGGTCGAGGTGGCGGCCGCGGGCCGGACGCGCCGGTGAGGGATCGTCGGCACGGGCCTCGAGCGCCAGGGCCGTGAGGCCGGCGAGGGCGAGGACGAAGGCGAGCAGGGGCGGTCGCGGCCGGGCGGGCATCGGACCGGCGC
>JARGNS010000273.1:2206-5425 GCA_029213105.1 Planctomycetota bacterium | reverse complement strand
CGAGGGCGCCGGCGAGCAGGGGGGGGACGCGCATGGACTGCCTCCGCGTGGTCGGGAGGCGTACTCTACCGGAGGCGGCGGGCGGTCTAGCGGCCCGCCATCTTCAGCACGGCGTCGAACTCCTTCTTCGTGACCGGCTGCACGGAGAGGCGTGCGCCGCGCTGGACGACCATCATGTCCTTCCGTGCCGTGGCGGCCTGGGGGACGACCTCGTCGAAGGTCTGCTCCCAGGTGACATCGACGCAGAACCAGCGCGGGTTCTCGGGGTCGGACTTGGGATCGTGGTACTTGGCGGTCGCGTCGAACTGATCGGGATCGGGGTAGCCCGACTTCGAGATGCGGGCCACGCCGGCGACGCCGATGGGCTGCACGCGCGAGTGGTAGTAGAGCACCTTGTCGCCCTTCTTGATCTCGTCCCGGAGCAGGTTGCGCGCCTGGTAGTTGCGCACGCCCTCCCAGTAGGTGGTCTTCCTTGGCGCCGCCTTCAGGTCCTGGATGGAGAAGACGTCGGGTTCGCTCTTGAAGAGCCAGTACTTGGTGGTGCGTGCCATGGGCGCATCTCTACCAAGGGGCTCGGACGGGGCGGTGCCATTTCTTCCCGGCGCGGGGCTTCAGGCGGTCGGCGCGTCGCCTGACGGCCCAAGCAGCGCGGGGATCTGCTCGAACAGGGAGCCGTAGCCGAGCAGGGCGGGCAGGGCGTAGGTGCCGAACTTCGGTGCGCCGAAGTCCTCCGTGGCCTGGAAGTCCTCGAGTCCTCGGCAGAGGCCGATGCGTCGCGCGCACAGGGGCTTGCCGAGCGCCACGGCATCGAGCATCGAGAAGCCCAGGGACTCGTCCTCGGAGAAGCAGACGTAGCCGGCACAGCGGGCGTAGAGGTCGTAGAGTTCCTCGCGCGTGGGGGAAGCGACCTTGATCAGGCGCTCGTGCTCCACCGAGTCGATGTTGTGCTCGCACAGATCGCGGTACTTGGACTCGCGGTTGCTCCACGTGGAGGTGTCGAAGCACCAGATGAGCGTCCGGTCGCTCGCCTCGCAGAACGGCTCGATGTACTGGTGACCCTTGATCCCCCCGTAGGGGTTGAAGGCGGTCAGGTAGAAGTCTCCGGCGGGCTGCGGTTCGACCGCCGGCATGGTCGAGAACGGATCGGGTGTGGCCACGACATGCGGCCCGGGCAACGGCGCCTCGCGCGGGGCCTCGCAGTGCAGCACGTCGGCCACGTCGATCCACTTGCGCTTGCGGTCGAGGTCGAGCAGGACACGCACGCCCTGGATGCGCCTGAGGCGCGGCAGCCACAGGCGGCGCTTCAGCCCCGGGCCGATGATGTAGACGTAGTCGTAGGCTGCGGTCTGCAGCTCGCGGCCCCAGGCATCCTCCTGCACGATCTTCACGCGGTCGTCTTGCCGGATGGTGTAGGGGCCCGCGGCGATGTCGTTGCGAACGACCATCGTGGTCGAGTAGCCCGAGGTGCGCGCCCAGTCGGCGAAGCACTTGGTGATGCGTTCGACGCCGCCGACGCCGCCATGGAAGGGACCGACAAACAGGATCCGGCCCCGCGGCCCAGGCGGCAGGGGCGTGGCGGAAGGGGTGAGCAGCCTGCGCAGACCGGCGATCATGGGAACCTCGCGAGGGCGCGACGACGAGCCATCCGCAGCCATTCTGACCCGTATCGGCGCTGCCGCAAAGGGACGTGTGGTCGTAGACTCCGAACGATGACGTCCGTTGGCATCTTCCTCGAGCATCACGCCGACGTGGACGTCTTCTGGGAGCAGTGCGACGAGCCCTACGGCCGCCATCGGGGCCTGGAGCTGCGGGGCGGCGACGCGCAGGCCGACCACATCCTGGTGGTCGGTCTGCCGCTTCAGCCCGGCCCGCGCGTGCGCCTCCAGCCCGTGGACCGCGTGAAGGGCGCCCTGCGAGGGGACTCGGGGCGCCGCAAGCTGATCGCCGCCTGGGAGCGGCTGGCGTTGCCGCGTGAGCGGACCTCCGTGCTCTTCTACGAGCCGTCGCCCCACGTGAAGGACAGTTACTACGAGATCGCCCGGCGCTACGCCAAGCGCGTGTACGGGACGGACGAACGCGCCGACGAGCAGGTCACGCTGGGCTCGAGGTGGTTGGTCGAGGGCCAGCTGCACGAGTTGCGGGCCGCGCCGCCGCCCGCCAAGACGGTGCCACTGGCGGTGGTGTCCTCGGGCAAGAACGTCCTTCCCGGGCACGGTCCGCGGCTGTCGTTCTTCCAGAAGTTGCGCGCCGCCGGGGTGCCGCTGGAGGCCTTCGGTCGCGGTCTCCCGGAGCCCGTCGGTTCTCGCGGCTCCGTGCGGAGCAAGCGCGGGGTCCTCGAGCCGGCGCGCTTCGCGCTGGCGCTGGAGAACCACGTCGAGAGCCCGTACTACATCACGGAGAAGCTCTGGGACGCGCTGCTGGCCTGGTGTCTGCCCTTCTACTACGGCCACGGCGCCGTGGATGCGCTCATCCCCTCGGACGCGTACATCCGCCTGCCCGACCTCGGGGATGCCGGCGTGGCGGTCGTGCAGGAAGCCCTGGCCGCGCCGGAGCTCTGGGACCAGCGCCGCGAGGCGATGGCCGAGGCGCGCCGGCGCGTCCTGGGCGAGCACCGGATGGTCGAGTGGATCCGGCGGACGATCGTCGGGCTGCCCGACGCCACCTAGCGATCGCCTAGGCGGTGCGAAGGGCGCTGGTGAGCTCGTCCACCTGGGCGCTCGAGACGTGGTGGCCGTTGCCGAGATAGAGCCCGAAGGCGTCGATGGCCTCGGCGGCCGGGAGCGCGTCCCCCGCGATGCGGACCGCGGGCGACCGCATGAACGGGTGCGACATCAGGTTGCCGGCGACCACGGGGCGGCTCTCGATCTCGAGCCGGTCCGTGACCTCGCGGGCGCGGCGGGCGCCGTCGGCATCGTGGGCGATGAGCGGGAACGCAAACGAGCTCATGCCGTCGGTGGCGTAGTCGCGGCGCAGCCAGTCCGGCGCGCCGGCGAGGAAGGCATGCATGTTCGCGTTGCGCTGCTCGATGCGGCCATCGAGCTTGGGGAGCTGTCCCAGCCCCAGGAAGGCGTTCAGCTCGGTCGAGCGGAAGTTCAGGCCCGTGGCCACGAACAGGAAGCGCGGGTCAACGTGCGGGCTTTGCGCGGCGTAGTCGTCGAAGTGCTTGCTCTCGCGCGCCAGCCCGTGGGCGCGCATGAGGCGCAGTCGATCGGCGAAGGC
>JARGNS010000273.1:0-2177 GCA_029213105.1 Planctomycetota bacterium | reverse complement strand
TCGATCGTGGACATGTGGTGGCCGTAGTAGAACGAGAAGGTCGAGCCAAGGCCGAAGGTGCCGCCCTTGGCCGCGCCCATGCGCACGCCATGGGACTCGCAGCAATCCTCGAGGAGGATCACCCCGTGCTTGGCCGCGGTCTCGACGACCTGGGGCGTGAGGGCGTTCAGGCCGAGCAGGTGCGTGACGAAGAGGATGTCGATCTCGTCATTCTCGATCGCCGCGCAGACGGCGTCCGCGCGCATCCCCAGGGTCTGGGGGTCCACATCGAAGACCACCACCTCGTGCCCCATGAGGAGGGAGGGGGAGACGTTCGTCGACCAGGTCACGGCGGAGACGCCCACGCGGGGTGTCGGGCGTTCGACGCGCTCGGCGGCGCACGCCATCAAGGCGAAGTTGGCCGTCGTGCCCGAGCCGACGAACACGGAATCCGCGCAGCCCAGCCACGTCGACCATGCCTGCTCGAACTGCCGCACGAGCTCGCCCTGGGTGAGGCGCTCCCCGCGTCGGAGCCAGTCGGCGAGGGCGTTGATCTCGTCTTGCGAGAGGGTGTCTTCAGCGAGCCGCCACATGGTTCCTGTACCACTCGAGCGTACGGCGTACGCCCTCCTCGAAAGGGGTCTCGATCGATGCCCACGCAGGGAGGGACGCCGCCAGACGGCTGGGGTCGGCGTCCTTGCGGTACTGCCCGTCGGGGCCCTTGCCGCTGAAGCACACCTCGCCCTGGTAGCCCGCCTGCTCGGCGACGGTCTCCGCCATCTGGCGGATGGAGCGCACCTCGCGGCACGCCACGTTGAGCGTCTCGTTGCGCGGGCCGCGCTCCACAAGTGCCGCGACGACGCGAGCGAGATCGTCGGCGAGGATGAACTGGCGCAGGGCCCGGCCCGTACCGAAGAACTCCACGACCGGGTCGCCCGCCACGCGGGCCCGCTCGATGCGGTCGATGGCTGCGGCGAGGAAGTGTGCCTGCTCGCTGCCGAAGTGGTCCCCCGGCCCGAAGAGGTTGGAGGGGACGAGCGCCGTGTAGGGGATGCCGTACTGGGCGCCCTGCCAGAGTGCGCGCTTGGCGAGGGCGTAGGCGGCGTTGGTCGGCGGGGGCGGACCGGCGTCGAGGAGATCCTCGGACATCGGGTACTGCTCGTCGGCGACCTCGTTCGGGTAGATGCACGTGGAGAGCATCACGAGGAAGTGCTCCGGCGGGTGCTCCCGTAGCGCGGCCATGAGGTTGGCGGCCATGCGCAGGTTGTCGACCAGGAAGTCGGCGGGCTGCGCCATGTTCGCGGTGATGCCGCCGACGCGCGCGGCCAGGTCGATGACGACGCGCGGACGCCAGCGGGCGATGGCTTCGGCGACAGCCGCACCATCACGCAGATCGAGCTCCGCCGAACCAAGGAAGTGGGCCTCCGGCAGGTGCGCGGCCAGCGTGCGACCGAGGAAGCCGGTGCCGCCGGTGACCAGGATGTCCGTCCGGCCCACGAGCTGCCTCAGGCCTGGCCCGTGGAGGTGAAGTCGCCGTGGCCCGCCTCGTGGAGCACCTTCTCGCGCTCGGCGATCTTCAGGTCGCCGGCGATCATCATGTCCATGAGCCCCTCGAAGCCGACCTCCGGCTCCCAGCCGAGGGCGGCCTTGGCCCTGGAGGGGTCGCCGCGCAGCTGGTCGACCTCGGACGGGCGCAGGTAGCGCGGGTCGAACTCGATGTGCTTCTCCATGTCCAAGTCGAGCTTGCGGAACACGCCCTCGACCCAGTCACGGACGGAGTGGTCCTCGCCGGTCGCGATCGCGTAGTCGCCGGGCTCGTCCTGCTGCAGCATCAGCCACATGGCGCGTACGAAGTCCCCGGCGAAGCCCCAGTCGCGGCGCGCGTCGAGATTGCCCAGGTAGAGCTTCTCCTGCAGGCCGAGCTTGATGCGCGTTGCGGCGCGCGTGACCTTGCGCGTCACGAAGGTCTCGCCGCGGCGCGGGCTCTCGTGGTTGAACAGGATGCCGTTGGCCGCGAACATCCCGTAGGCCTCGCGGTGGTTGATCGTCTGGTAGTGGGCGAACACCTTGGCGCAGGCGTAGGGGCTACGCGGTTCGAAGGGCGTGGACTCCGACTGGGGCGCCGAGGCCGAGCCGAACATCTCGCTGCTGCCGGCTTGGTAGTAGCGGATGCCCTCCGGATTGACGTCGCGGATGGC
>JARGNS010000272.1 GCA_029213105.1 Planctomycetota bacterium | reverse complement strand
CATGCGTCAGTGGCTGCTGAAGATCACCGAGTACGCCGAGCGCCTGCTCGCGGACCTGGAGGGCCTGGACTGGCCCGAACACCTCAAGCAGATGCAGCGGGAGTGGATCGGGCGCTCCGAGGGTGCCGACGTGCGCTTTCCCGTCGGGGACGATCACGAGTTCACCGTGTTCACGACCCGTCCTGACACGCTGTTCGGCGCGACGTTCTGCGTGCTGGCCCCGGAGCACCCGCTCGTTGCCGCCATCACGACGGACGCGCAGCGCGCTGACGTCGAGGCCTACATCGAGAAGACGGCCCGCCGCTCCGAACGCGATCGCATGGCCGACATCAAGACCAAGTCGGGCGTGTTTACGGGCGCGTACGCCACGAACCCCGTCGACGGTCGTCAGGTGCCCATCTGGATCGCCGACTACGTGCTGATCACGTACGGCTCGGGCGCCATCATGGCCGTCCCGGGGCAGGATCAACGCGACTGGGACTTCGCCAAGGCATTCGACCTGCCGATCATCCGCACGGTGCAGCCCCCGGAGGACTTCGACGGCGAGGCCTTCGAGGGCGACGGTCCGGCCGTGAACAGCGGCTTCCTGGATGGCATGGAGGTCACGGAGGCCAAGGCCGCCATGATCGCCTGGCTCGAGGAGCAGGGCCGCGGCGAAGGTCGCGTGACCTACCGCCTGCGCGACTGGCTGTTCTCGCGGCAACGCTATTGGGGGGAGCCCTTCCCCATCCTGCACCGCGAGAATGGCGATCTGGTTCCCGTCGCAGACGCCGAGTTGCCGGTGCGCCTCCCGGAGGTCGAGAGCTACAAGCCGACCGGCACCGGCGAGAGTCCCCTGGCTGCCGTGGCGGACTGGGTCGAGACCACCGACCCGAGTGACGGCGCGCGGGCCCTGCGCGAGACGAACACCATGCCGCAGTGGGCCGGCTCGTGTTGGTACTACCTGCGCTTCGTCGACCCGCACAACACCCAGGCCTTCTGCGATCCCGAGAAGGAGAAGCAGTGGCTGCCGGTGGACGTGTACGTCGGAGGGGTCGAGCACGCCGTGCTCCATCTGCTCTACGCACGATTCTGGCACAAGGTCCTGTTCGACCTGGGCCTCGTGTCCACGCCGGAGCCCTTCCAGCGACTGGTGAACCAGGGCATGATCCTCTGCCCGTCGTATCGCGAGGCCGAGAACACCCCGTACCTGCGCATCGATGACGTCGAGATTCGTGACGGCACGCCCATCGTGAAGGCGACAGGCAAGCCGGCGTACTCCGTCGTCGAGAAGATGAGCAAGTCCAAGAAGAACGTCATCAACCCGGACGAGATCATCCAGGAGTACGGCGCGGACACCCTGCGGCTCTACATCCTGTTCATGGGGCCGCCCGACGCAGACAAGCTCTGGGATCGCTCGGGCATCCAAGGCGTCTACCGCTTCTTGAACAAGGCGTGGCGCATGCTGTGTGGCACGGACCGGCACCCCGCCAGCGAGCTCACCGACGCGCCGGCCGAGGGCGAGGCTCGGCATGCCCTGCATACGGCCATTGCGGGCACCACGGCCGACATGGAGTCGCTGGCCTACAACACCGCGATCAGCAAGCTGATGGTCCTGCTGAACGCCATGGGCGATCTGGATCCCCTGCCGCGGGAGATGGCCACGGCCTTCCTGTCCATGCTGGCACCGTTCGCCCCCCACGCCGCCGAAGCGATGTGGGAGACCCTCGGAGGCGAGGGGTTCGCGTCACTCGCACCCTGGCCGACGCACGACGAGAGCGCCCTCCAGACGGCGACCGAGGACTACGCAGTCCAGGTCAACGGCAAGGTCCGCGGCAAGCTGACGGTCGCCGCCGATGCGCCGGACGAGGCGATCCTGACGGCCGCCAAAGCCCTGCCCAACGTCTCCGAACACCTCACCGGGCACACCCTGGTCAAGGAGATGGTCGTCCGCGGCCGCCTCGTGGTGCTCGCGGTCAAGTAGCCGCCCGCCGGGCTACTTCTCGGGCGCATCCTTGGCGGGCGCATCCTTGGCAGGGGCGGGCTTCGGGGCACCGTCCTTGGGGGCCTCCTCCTTCGGGGCCTCCTCCTTCGGGGCACCGTCCTTCGCGGGCGCCGCGCCCGGCGCCGAGGCCTCGGTCTCCTCCGGGGTGATGGCGACGCCATGCACGGCCCCCTCGTGCTCCTGCACGCGGGCCCGGTAGGCCTCCGGGTTGCCCTGCTGCCAGATCCAGAGCCCGCCCCCCATGTCCCCCGCGAGGATCCAGACGCCGTCGGAGCTGACCGTCACGCAGCTCAGCTCGCCGCCAGCAGGGGCTGCGTGGGTCGTGCGGACCTTCATCGTCGCCGCATCTACCGCGAGCACGCCGTCGGTCGTGGTCGCGTACAGCGTCCCATCCTCCGGAGCCAGTGCGAGCGCGTGCGCGGCCGTCACGAGGCCCTCGAGGCGCCCCACGGGCTTCCCGGCCGCGTCGAAGGCTGCGATGGTCTTGTCCTTGCCGGCTGCGTAGAAGCGCGAGCCGTCGGCGGCCACGGCCAGCGCGATCACGGGGGAGCCCACGGCGATGGAGAGCACCTGCGTGCCCTTCTCCGTATCCCACCCGACCACCATCTGGTCTTCGCCACCCGAGTAGACGCGGCTCGTGTCCTCGGAGCAGGCCACGCTCAGCACGGCCCCCTTGTGGCCCTCGAACGCCTTGGCCGCCCGATCGGCCATGGTGATCCGGTGAAGTTTGTTGCTCGGGCCTCCCGCGACGTAGACGTACTTGCTGTCGTCATCGAAGGCCAACCCGCGCGCCGTCCCGTCGATGGTCACCGTGCCCAGGTGCTTCGCGCTGCGCGCATCCCAGAAGCGGATCGTGCGATCCTCACCCCCGGTCACGATCTGCGTCTCATCCGGGGCCAGGCCCACACACCACACGACGTTCTCGTGGCCGATCATCTGGCCGGTGGATGCGCCGGTGTCGACCCCCCACACGCGCCAGGTCTTGTCATGGCCTGCGGTGAAGGCGCGCATGCCCTCCGGCGGAGACAACTTCGGCTTCGCGGCAGCCTCCTTCTTGGGCTCCTCCACCTTGCCGGGTGCGTCGTCCTTCTTGGGCTCGACCTTCTTCACGGTCGGGTCCACATGCATGTGGATGCCGCCGGGCCCCGCCTCTTCCGAAGCGAGGAAGCGGTTCGGCGCGATCGGGTCGACCGTGATCGACGTGAAGCGCACGCCCGCACGCGGCGAAGCCATCGTGTCCCAGGCGAAGTTGCCGCGGACCTCCGCGTCACTCGCCTTGGCGGCCAAAGCCGCGGCCAGGCCCGCGTGCAGCGACTTGAGCGTGGCACCGCTGATGGAGACGACGGCCCCCTGGTCATTCGCGCCCAGCAGCTGTGCCACGTAGCGCGAACTGGTCTTGTCGTCGGTGAGCGTCCGCGTCATCGCCGTGATGTCGGCTGCGGCCAGGCTCTTCGGCGTCACGTCGAACCACTGCGGCACCGTCTTGACCTTCTCTTTGCCCTTCGGGTCGATGATGGGGTGCGTGAAGACGCCGCGCCGATCCGCACCGTAGACGATGAGCCCCGCGACAGGATCGATCGACACGAAGCGGGCGCGGTTCCAGAATGCCTTGGCCTTGCGCGCCTCCCCGTCGTCCTTCTTGCCGGGCTTGAGTACGCCGGTGAAGTCCTGCCAGCTCTTGCCGCCATCCCAGGTCTGGTAGAGGCCGCCGTTCTCGTCACGGGAGTTCCAGGCCTCGCGCGTGGTGCGTGCGGCAATCACCATGTGATCGGGATTCCCGGAGTTCACGGCGAACGCAGCCGCCCACGTCTCGGACGACGGGAACTTCGGGCCGCGGATCTCCTTCCACGTCGCGCCATCGTCGGTCGACCGCATCAGGGCGCCGCTGCGCTCCAGCAGGAGGGTCAACACACCCGGCACGGGCTTGCCGTCCTTGTCCTGGCCGGCGGGGCCGCGGTGGGCGCCCGCGACACGCTCCTCCGGCGAGAGGCCCTTCGGAGGCTTGGCGCTCGGCCAGATCGTGGTCCAGGTCGCGCCATCGTCACGGCTGCGGCGCAGGCGGTAGCCCAGGGCCAGCCAGTGCCCGTTGGCGCCGTCGGGCTGCAGGCCCCTGGCGAGCATCCCAAGCGGCCCGAGGCTGCCCCAGGTCGCGCCGGCCGCACGCCGGAACACCTGCCCCGAAGCGCTCACGGCCAGCGCCGAGCCGCCCTCGGCCGTGTGGGTCGCCACGAGCGCCATGGGCGGCACGTGCAGGGGCATGCGCACCTCGGGCTTGGCATCCTCCGGCGCTTCCACGAGCGTGAAGGTCTTGCCGCCATCGTTCGAGACATGCAGCCCCGTGATGGGCGAGGCCATGTAGATGACCTTGCGATCGCGCGGGTGCACATAGACCTCGCGGATCATCGCGTCGCGATAACCGTTGGGCGCCGGCGCATCCTCACCATCCGCACCGGCACCGTAGGACCCACCGTAGGGCTTCCACTTGGACTTGCGGCCATCCTCACTCACCTCGACGCCGCGCTCGGCGAAGATGGCGAACAGACGCTTGCGATTGTGGGGATCGACGTACACGTCCAGCGCATCACCGGCCCGCAGGACCTTCTTGTCCCAGCGCTTGCCGCCGTCCTTGGAGCGCCAGATCCCGCGCGCGTCGGCCAGATAGAGTTCCTTGGCTGCGAACGCGCTCATGCCGCGGACATCGTGGATCCCGAGCCCACCCGGATCGTTCCGGCTGAACTTGCGTCCGCGGGAATCGCTGTACCAGACGCCTGTACGACCGGCGACCGTGACGTACTTGTCGCTGCTCGGGTTCAGGCGCACGAGGAACGTGTCGTTCCCCAGCCCCGTGTCGGACTGCGCACTGCCGGCGATCTCGGCCCAGCTCTTGCCTCCATTCGAACTCTCGTAGAGCCCACCGTTGTGATCGCCGTCATTGCGTGTGCCGACCAGCAGATGCACGCTCTTCTTGGGGTCGACGATGACCTCCCAGCTGAGGTGCGTACTCTTGAACTGGTCCCAGCTGAGCGAGGCGAGCGCGCCGCTCGTGATCGAGCTCCAGCGCCGGCCGCCATCCCCGGAGCTGTAGATCTGTCCGTCGATGGTGAGGTAGACCGTCTTGGCGTCGGCCGGGTCCAGCGTGATGCGGACCTGGCTGCGGAGGCCGGGACGTTCCTTCTCGCCGACACCGTCGAGGCGCGGCGTCCAGGTACGTCCGCCATCGGCACTGACCGCCGGCCCCATGCCGTGCACGTGCGCCCAGATGATGCTGCGGGTCTTCGGGTGGATGCGCAGGCAGCTGAGCCCGCGGACCTTGAGGCCCTCGCTCTGGCTGGCCTTCCAGAAGGGAGCCGTCGGCGCCGCACCCTCCTCGTCTTCGCCCTTGCCGTCGTCCGCCTTGCCCGCGTCGTCCTTGCCCGCGTCGTCCTTGCCCGCGTCGTCCTTGCCCGC
>JARGNS010000271.1 GCA_029213105.1 Planctomycetota bacterium | reverse complement strand
CCGCCCGAGTACCGACCCCGCAGCGGCACCCCCGTGGCGCGTTTCGCCGCGCTCGTCGTGGGCATCGTCCTGGTGCTCAGCGCCGGCGGTGCCTACGCGTATACGCACTTCATCGAGCTCACGAAGGTCCGTGAGCTGCGTCGCTCCCGCGAGGAAGAAGTACGCAGCACCGAGATGCAGCGTGATCGCTCGCAGCGTCTCCAGCACGAGATCGACGGCTACCAGCAGCGTCGTACGGCCATCCAGACGATCAACCGCTCGCGCACGCTCTGGAGCCGCAAGCTCGATCAGTTCTTCGATCTGGTCACGAGCCGCGATGTGGATGACACCTCCGCGCTCTGGCTCGAGACCTGCGAGGTCCCGGTCAAGGCGGTGTCCGTCCGTCGTCGACGTCCGAGCAAGCGCAAGAAGACGAAGGTCATCGAGCCGGCCGCCCAGTTCAAGGTCGACTGCTTCATGGCCATGTCCAACGACGCCGAAGCCCTCGCCCTGCTCAGTACCTTCCACAAGGCCCTGACGGGGGATCCCGAGCGCACGGGTGACTCCACGGAGTTCTTCGCGGACTTCCTGACGATCAACAACCCGAACATCGAGATCCTGCGCTCGCGTACCCGCGGCACGGCGACCCTCGTGCCCGCCATCGTGGGTGCATTCAGCTACGACCTAGGCCTTGCGCCGCCCATCCTCGACAGCAAGGGCAAGCCCAAGTCGAAGGCCAACTAGGAGAGACCGTGTCCAACCTCAGCGAAAAGCAACTGCTGATCGTCACGATCGCCGTCGCCGTGGTGCTCACGGGCGGACTCCTCTTCCTGGTCTACCAGGATCGTGAGGAGGTGGCGTCCGTCGCCACCGAGATCTCAGCGCTGGAGTCGCGACTCCAGGCTGCGGAGATCGAGGTCCGCAAGATCCCCGCCCGTGAGGACAAGGTCCTTACGTTCCGCGCCGTCGAGCCGCGTGAGCTGGCGGTGCTGCCGACCGAGCAGCACATCGCCGACTTCCATCGCGACCTGGCCGGCTACCTCAGCACCGCCGGCATGAAGTTCCAGGAGCTGCCCGAGAGCCGCCCCGAGGACAGCGCGCTGGCCAAGGGCATCCGCGTCACGCGCAACCGCATCAAGGGCCTGGGCGACGCCAACTCGATCCTGAAGTTCATCAACATGATCGAGAACGACGGTCGCCTGGTCGCCGTCAAGGGCTTCAAGATCGATGCCGGCAAGCCGGATCGCAATGACCCGGAGGCGCCGATCCTGCACGAGGTCGAAGTCGAGCTGGAGACGTATCACTACCGCCCCGCCAAGGGTGCGAAGCGTGAGCACATTCCCGGCGCCGAGCGTCGTCTCGAGGACGCGGACCTGCGCCGGGCGATCACGTCCTTCCAGCCCGAGCGCCCCGACAGCTACGTGCTCCGTCCGGCCGTGGGCCGGCGTGATCCGCTCGTGGATCCCCGTCGTGCCCTCGAGCAGATCGACCCGGAGGCCCAGCGCAAGCAGTTCGAGTCCGAAGAGCAGGTCGTCATCGACCTCGAGAACGACTACCGCGCCATCACCGAGCTCCTCGAGACGGAGAAGGCCCTCGAGGCCGCGGGTGATCTCTTCCGCCTCGATCGCATCCGTCGCGAGATCGACGACAAGATCAACAACCTGCGTGCCCGCATGGAGCAGGTTGGTGTGACCAAGTCCGTCTCCATCGCGGCCCTGCAGGCTCGCATCGATGTGCTGCAGGAGAACATCGGCCGCGTGCGGCTGAGTCGCGCCCCCCGCGAGGTGGTCGTGACCCGCATCGTCGCGCAGAACGTCCTCGATGAGCTGCGCGCGCAGTTCGCCGAGGGGCAGTTCGAGGAGATCGACGGTCTGGGGCAGAGCTGGATGAGCTTCCTGCGTGGCAAGGAGGTCATGCCCGAAGCCGAGCCGGTCCTGGAGGACATCCAGAGCCTGCGGGACCGGGCGAAGGTGCTCGGCGAGTTCGACGGGATGGTCTTCGCCATCGCTGGCCGGATCATCGACCGCCAGAACGCCGCCCGTAGCGTGGTGAACATCAACGGCAAGTACCTCCGCATCGGGGACACCGTCGACAGCAAGGGGCACGTCAAGGTCTCCGAGATCCACAGCGGCCACGTGGTCTTCCACTTCAAGGGCGAGGCCATCCGCCGTGACGTCGGCAAGAAGAGCCGCAAGGACGGCAAGGGCAAGTCCAAGAAGTCCTCGTAGGGGCCTCCAGGGCGCCTCCCCGGCGCCCTCGCGGGCCGCCGCGAGACACATAGGCCTCGCAAGATCGACGCAACCCCCTGGCATGCCTGGGGTTGCGTTGTTTTTGGATGTCCGGCGGGGCGCTTCGTGTCTCCGTTCTGTCATGCCGTTTCTGCGGCAAGGGCCCAATTCGGTTGGCTTCCCCTAACAACCCGACACGGGCTCTTGGTCCGCGGGGCGAGATGCGCTTTACTCCGACTCAGAGCCGACCGAAGGACCCGTTGGCCCCTGTGGATCCTTCCACGGTGGACCGCCAGGTTCGAAACGGCTTGCACTCATCAGCCATCCCCAGGGAGG
Organism: Planctomycetota bacterium; assembly: GCA_029213105.1. Classification (GTDB taxonomy): domain Bacteria; phylum Planctomycetota; class PLA2; order PLA2; family JAEUHO01; genus JAHEIK01. The sequence continues at coordinate 2,889 of JARGNS010000271.1, read as the reverse complement.
GGGTGTCGGTGGAAGGAAGGGAGAGCGAACATGCGTCGCGCTCGAGTTCCCATGATCTTTGCGCTGGCTACGGCCGGCCTCGCGTGCCTGCTGCTGGTCGGCGCACCCGTCCGAGCGGAGGACCGGGCCGACCCGGAGGCCTACCGCGGCCATGACGTCGGTGGTGGCCTGGTCACGCTCGACGTGAGCGATGCGCCCTTCGGGCAGGTCGTCCGCGAGCGCATCCAGTCGCGCACCCGCGTCAACATCGACGTGTCGATCGAGGCCCAGGACCTGCCCGTCACCCTCAAGGTCGTCGACCTCCACTGGGTGCTGGCCCTCGAGGCGATGGCCAACAAGATCGGCGCCTTCCTCGTTCGCCGGGCCCCGAACCTGCTCGTCATCGAGCGCCCGAAGCCCATCGAGATGTCCTTCACCGATGAGGACATCAAGGAAGTGATCAACCAGATCGCCACCTTCGCCGGCGCGAACGTCATCGTCGCTCCGGACGTCGAGGGCAAGATCACCCTCAATCTCCAGGGCACACCCTGGAAGGCGGCGCTCAAGCACGTCGTCGAGACCGTGGGTGACTACGCGCTCGTCGAGGAGACCCACGGCATCTACCGCGTGATCTCGCGCGACAAGCTCAAGGTCGACCACAACTACTACCGCTTCCGCTTCCTGCGTCCCCCGCCCGTCTACAAGGGCGTGATGGCGACTTCGAGCGGTTCCAGCGGCGGCTCGGGCGGCGCGGGCGGCGCGGGCGGCGGCGGCGGCAGCAGCTCGAACCCGATCTGGAACGGCGACCCGTCCGCAGGGACCGATGACCCCACCACGATCGAGGACAGCTTCCCCGTGATCGCCGCGCTGCGCCAGATCGTCGAGACCGACGAGGGTGGTGGCGTGCGCTACATCCCGCAGGAGAACGCCGTCATCATCAGCGGCACGCGCCCGAACCTGGAGCGCGCCCTGAGCATCGCTTCGCAGCTCGACGTCGAGCCGCCGCAGGTGTTCATCGACATGAACTTCATCGTGACGCGCAGCAGCGACGCCCTCGACCTCGGCATGAAGTCCGGCGAGTCGGGGCTCGGCTTCGGCGTCAGCGGTTCGGACATCATCCACATGATGCCGTTCAACGTCGGTGGCGGCAGTGGGCTGGCAGACGCCATCACCGGCACCGCCTTCCCGTCGCCGGCCGCATCGGCGTTCAACTATGGCACGCTGACGACCAGCGAGACCTCGCTGCTCTTCAACTTCCTGCAGCGTGATACGAGTACGCGCATCGTCCAGGCTCCGAAGCTCCTCGCCCTCGACAACCAGGCGGCGACGATCTTCATTGGCGAGACGATCCGCTACGCCCGCACGGAGGCGGCCACCAACCAGAATGGTGGTCTCCAGTTTGCGGTGTCCGAGGACCCGAACAGCCCCGTAACCGTGGGCTTCCAGCTCCTCGTGATCCCGCACGTCGTGCCGGGTGAGAAGAAGATTCGCATGACGGTGATCCCGGATCGCCGTGCCCTCACGGGCACGGGGCCGCTTCCGGGTTTCGACCGCATTACGGTTTCCGGGCAGTCCATCGACCTGCCGCGCGTCCAGTCAAGCAGCCTCGTGACCCACATGATCCTCCGTCACAATCAGACGGCAGTCATCGGTGGGTTGCTCGAGGACCGCGAGGTGGAGAGCGTGGACAAGATCCCGTTCCTGGGTGACCTGCCGATCGGCGGTCTCCTGTTCCAGGGGCGGAGCAAGCAGACGGTCAAAGAACACCTGCTCATCACGATCACTCCGCGCATCCTCACGGGGACCGACGCCGTCAACTGCACCATCACGGAAGAGTTGGCTGGCGTGCGGGACCTGAAGGCCGCCGCGGATTACAAGGACCTTGTGGAGCAAGCGAACTGTGCGCCGGGTACGACCGGGAGCTTCCCGCCCCCGCCGCCCCCGCCCAGCCGCTGCCCCGCCCCTTCGATCGCCCCCAGCAGGTAGGCACAGCCCGGACCGAGCGGTGCCTCCGACGTTCGGAGGCGCCGAGTCCATTCGATAGGACACCCGGTCCCACAGAGAACTTCCGCGGCGGGGCAGCCCGCCTCGCCGCGCGGAAGGCATGCCTCCGATGATCCCTGACGACCCTGCTTCGGCGGGTGAGCCTGCGCCCGCAGGCGACGTCCCGGCGGAACGTTCCGCCGCTGGCGCGAAGAAGAAGGCCAAGGCGCCCAAGAAGGCCGCCAAGAAGAAGGCTGCGAAGAAGAAGGCCGCGAAGAAGAAAGCGGCCAAGAAGAAGAGTGCCAAGAAGGCCAGCGCCAAGAAGAAGGCGGTGGCCGCGGAGGCCGGTGCCTCCGTGCCGGCCCCGAAGGCGGCATCCTCCGAGCCGGCATCCTCCGAGCCCGCATCCTCCGGAACGGCTTCGGGCGGGGAGAGCACCCCGGCGAAGGCGAGCGGCCGGGCGCCCCGACGCCGGCGCAGCCGCCGGAGTGCCCCCGACGAGGGCAGCGCGCCCGTGACGGAGGCCGGCGCCTTCAGCGAACCCCCGCCCCTGCCCGACGACGGGGCACGCGAGGAGGGCGAGGGAGCCCGGAGCAAGCCGAAGCGCAAGCGCAAGTCCCGCCGTCGGCGGGGGGGCGGACGCAGTGAAGCCGAGGCGGAGTCGGGGGGCGAGGCCCCCGCGATCCCGCCCCTGCCGGACGAAGACGAAGGCGGGCCCGCGCCGAGCGACGGGGACGCGGATGCCGGCGACGGCGAGTCCTCGGGCGGGCGCAGCCGGCGGCGCCGCCGTCGGCGGGGCAAGCGCGGCAAGGGTGGTGACGCGGCGTCTGCAGCCGACGACACGGCCGACGCCGCGGCGGCGGACGACAGCGCCGCGGAGGACACCGGGCGCAGCAGCAAGCGCGGCAAGCGCGAGCGCGGGGGCCG
>JARGNS010000270.1 GCA_029213105.1 Planctomycetota bacterium | reverse complement strand
GGCGCGACGCCGCCGATGGCGATGATCGCGAGAATCGACAGCGCGATCGCGCCCATGCGCTTGTTGCGTGTGCGCGCCGAGATCTCGAGTACGCGAATGAGCTGGTCGAGGATCATGGCGAGCAGCGCCGAGAACACGCAGCCGAAGATGACAGCGGTCCAGTTGCGCGTCTGCAGCCCCAGGAAGATGTACTGGCCCAGGCTCGGCGCGCCGACGGGCGTGGCGAGCGTGGCCATGCCGACCACCCAGACGGTGGCCGTGCGGATGCCCGCGATGATGACGGGCATGGCCAGCGGGAGCTCGACGCGCAGCAGCGTCTGCTGCGGGGTCATGCCCATGCCGCGGGCCGCCTCGGTGACGGAGGGGTCGACATCCATGATGCCGGTCACGGTGTTCTGCAGCATGGGCAGGATGCTGTAGAGCGTCAGGGCGAGGAACGCCGGCAAGAACCCGATCGTGCCGCCCAGCAGGGGCACCATGAGCGCCAGCAGCGCCAGGCCGGGGATCGTCTGGATCAGCCCGGCGACCGTGAGCAGGGGGATGCGCAGCCGCTCGCGGCGGGTGGCAAGCGCGCCCAGGGGCACGCTCACCAGCACGCCGATCAGCACGCAGCTGAGCGAGAGCAGGAGGTGGCCGCCCAGGCGGTAGGGCAGGTCCTCGAAGAGGTCAGCCAGTTCCTGGTTCACGCCTCACCGCCTTCGTGGATGAGCTCCTCCAGCTGGTGCGCTTGGCGGCGCGGGGTGGAGATCAGCGTCTCGACGAACGCATCGGCGGGGCTGTTGAGGAGCTCCTCCGGCGTCCCTTCCTGGGCGACGATGCCGTCGCGGATCACGACGATGCGCGTGGCCATGAGAAGCGCCTCGGTCATGTCGTGGGTGACGAGCACGGCCGCGAAGCCGACCTCCGCCTGGATGCGCTTGAACTCCCCCTGGATGTTGTCGCGCGTGACCGGATCGAGCGCGCCGAAGGGTTCGTCGAGCAGCATGATCGATGGCTTGGCCGCCAGGGCGCGCGCCACCCCGATGCGTTGGCGCTGGCCTCCGGAGAGCTCGCGCGGCAGGCGGCCCGCGAACTCCGCGGGGTCCAGGCCGACCAACTCGAGCAACTCCGTGACCCGCGCCTGGGTGCGGTCCTCGTCCCAGCCGAGCAGCTTGGGCACGACGGCGACGTTGGCGCCGATCGTCATGTGGGGGAAGAGGCCCGCGCCCTGGATGACGTAGCCGATCGTGCGGCGCAGGACGACGGGGTCCAGCTCGAGGATGTCGCGGCCGTCGATCGAGATGACGCCCGACGTCGGCTCGACGAGGCGGTTGATCATCTTCAGCGTCGTGGTCTTGCCGCAGCCGGAACCGCCGAGCAGGACGATGAGCTCTCCCGGCTCGGCGCGAAACGAGATGTCCTCGACGGCCCAGGTCTGGCCACCGTCGTAGGACTTGCGGACGTGTGCGAGCTCGAGCATGGCGCCGCTAGGCCTGGGCGCGCAGCTTGGTGACGACGTCGCGACCCAGCACGCCGCGCACCTTGAAGGAGATGGACCCGTTCTTGTCGAGGAAGGCCTCGAGGTCCTTCTGCGGCCAGCTCATCAGGCGAGCAGTCGAAGGTGTGACCACGTCCGCCCCCGCCTTGTGGCCCGTGAGGAAGCTCATCTCGCCGACGAACTGTCCGGGTTCCAACTGCGCGAGCACGCGGTCGCCCTTGCGGACCTCTGCGGCGCCGCCGGCCAACACCATCATGTGCTCAACGACCGAACCGTCCGCGACGAGGGTCTCGCCGCCGCTCGCATCGCGCCAGTCGCCGACGCCGAGCAGCTTCACGAACTCACCGGGCGTGAGGTCACTGAAGACGTCGTCGTAGAGCGCGCGCTCGGCATCGTGCAGCTCGCGAGGCCAGCGTTCGCGGATGATCAGGAAGATGTTGTAGAGGTTGACCGCGGTGAACAGGCCATTCCAGGCGATGGCCGCCCAGAGGGGCTCGTCGCCGCAGGTGAAGTAGTAGGGAAGCAGGCAGAGGCCTGCGATCACGGTCAGGATGCGCAGCCAGAAGATGTCGCGGACGCAGTACGAGACCAGGTAGATGACATTGGCGACGTGGATGATGTCGGCAATGCAGGGCGTCCACTCGAGGGCGAGAAGGTGCATGGAGAGGATCCTCGGCGAGCAGGGGGAGGCGCGCCCAGGCGGCGGCCGCGCGACAGCCTAGCGAGCGGGGGACCCGGCTTCATCGGAGATTCCGCAGCCGCCTGCCGTGCGGTGTGGTAGAAGCGCCATTTCCCCAGGTCTCAAGCTCGGAGGGTTCCCATGCGGAATCTACGTATGGCGGCTGGAGCCGCTCTACTGCTCGCAGCAGCCGCACTGTTCGTCGTGGGCGTTGCCGGCCTGTTCGAGGGCGGCGCCGACGAGGCGGCGGCCAACGATCACCCGATCGAGTACTCGAAGGGCACGCCCGGCGTGGGCGCCCGAGAGCACCCGCTCCCGATGCCGAGCACAAAGACCCTGGAGGAGTTCCAGAAGGTGCTGTTCCCGTGGGTGCTGAGCCGCGCCTACGACGGCGATCTCGGCTGGAGCCGCGACAAGACCGTTCGCGACACGGGCCCCTACGTCAAGGGCAAGTACTACGGCACGCACCCCGCGGTGCGCTGCTGGTACTCGCCCAAGGTCATGTACTGGATGACGGGCGACCCCTCCTTCTGGCCCGAGGGCAAGGCCGCGGGCCTCGCGCCGCCCAAGGAGCCGCGTGCCGGCGACATCCCCGACGGCGGCATGATCATCAAGGAGATGTTCACCCCGCCGGCCGCCCGCTGGGAAGACAGGACCAAGGAAGAGATCGACAACAGCCTGTTCACGCCGACGGCGCCGGGCTGGACCGTGATGATCAAGGAGAAGAACGGCGCACCGGATGGCTGGTGGTGGGGCAGTGTCTGGAAGGACCAGCACATCGACAAGCCCGAGAGCTTCCACTACCCCGAGGGCGGGTTCGGCATGGCGTGCCAGCGCTGCCACGCCGGCGCCAAGGAGAAGGGCACCTTCGCCGCGACGCGCAACATCCTCGGCTTCGTGGGCGACCCGCTGCGCTTCTTCTCCGACGAGACCTGGCGGGACATCCCGAAGGAGCTGCAGCCCTTCACGATGACGCACGGTACGGGACTGCCCCATCTGCAGTCCAAGGCCGCCCCCGGCCCGACGATGCCCAACGCGGCGTTCATCCACTCGTTCTCTTCGGTCAAGAAGGTGCGCTACTCCGCCGTGCGCAAGTTCCCGACCGAGGCCAACGATCACGTCGTGGGCGATCCCGTCGACCCCAAGCACTACCTCACGTCCGATCAGTGCATGGGCTGCCACAGCGGCGCGAACAGCAAGTACTCGTTCGGGCCGATCATGTTCCTCGAGACCGAGCGCGGTGGGCTGAACGTATCGCCCTACGGCGAGTGGCGCTGGTCGCCCATGGGGCTCGCAGGCCGTGACCCCGTGTTCCACGCGCAGCTCGAGAGCGAGGTCTCCATGCTGAAGGGCATGCTAGGCGAGGAGAAGGGCGGGTTCTACGGCGACGAGGTCGTCAACACCTGCCTGCGCTGCCACGGTGCGATGGGCAAGCGCCAGTACGACCACGATCAGGGCGTGGGGGATGAGTACTGGAGCAAGGACGCCCGCTTCGATCCCGAGTGGTACTACATGACCGATCAGAAGAACCCGAAGAACAAGTACGCGGCGCTGGCCCGCGACGGGATCAGCTGCGCGATCTGCCACAACATGGTCGAGGAGTATCCCGACCTCGAGACGTTCCTCGCGAACTCCATCACCGGCCAGTTCAAGGTCGGCAAGCCCACCGAGATGTACGGTCCCTTCGAGGATGTCTCCACGGTGGCCATGGAGAACGCCACGGGCAAGAAGCCGGTGCACAGCAAGTTCATCGGCAAGTCGCGCGTCTGCGCCAGTTGCCACATCATCAACCTGCCCGTCGTGGACTGGCCGGTCGGCAAGCCGCCGGCCAACGTGCACCACATCCCCTCGCAGGCCGAGGAGGACCAGCTGCTGGCCTCGGAGAAGAACCCCAACATGCAGGGGTTCGCGCACCGCATCGAGCAGGCCACCTACCTCGAGTGGATCAACAGCAAGTACCAGGACGAGTTCGGTGCGACCAAGGACTCGCGCAGCTGCCAGGACTGCCACATGTCGAAGGAGTACCACTCCGAGGACGGCAAGATCCGTGTCGATCCCATCCAGACCAAGATCGCGACGATCGAGGACGAGGACTACCCCGAGGCCGACTACCGCGTGCCCATGAAGGACATGACGGTGAAGTTCCGCAAGGAGGGCTTCCGCCGCCACACCTTCCAGGGGCTCAACATCTTCCTTGCGGAGATGTTCCAGCAGTTCGGCGACGTGCTCGGTACGCGTCAGGGCGACTTCGAGACCGGCGTGAAGGGACTGCCCTTCGCGATCCAGAACTACACGCAGCAGGCGCGCGAGAGCACGGCCAAGGTCGAGATCACCAAGCTGGCCTCCGAGGGGCAGGTCATCGATGCCGAGGTGAAGGTGACGAACCTCACCGGCCATCGCCTGCCCAGCGGCGTGGGCTTCCGTCGGATCTTCGTCGAGTTCGTCGTCATCGACGCCACGAGTGGCGAGGAACGCATCATCTGGGCCTCGGGCCAGACGAACGGCGCCGGCGTCCTGCTCAACGAGCACGGCGAGATCCTGCCCGAGGAGTTCTTCGAGGAGCACGAGGTCGACGGCAAGACCGTCCAGCGCTACCACCACCACCACAACCTGATCACGTCGCAGAACCAGGTGCAGGTCTACGAGGAGCTCGCGAAGGACGGCAAGGGCCGCTTCACGACGAGCTTCATCCGCCGCGCCGAGCACGTGAAGGAGAACCGTCTCCTGCCGATGGGCTGGAGCCGCGACAAGCTGAAGGGCAAGCTCCCCGAGGCCTTCCTCAAGGCGACGTACCCCGGCCACGAGACGGATGGCGATCCGGAGTACCAGGACGGCAGCGGCACCGATGTCGTGCGCTACCGCGTCACCGTTCCCGACTGCTTCGACTGCAAGAAGCTCAAGGTGCGGGTGCGGCTGTACTCCCAGTCCTGGGCGCCGTACTACCTGCGCGATCGCTTCACGGATGTTCCCGCAGGCAAGGAGGGCGAAGCCCGCCGCCGCCTCTACTACCTGGCGTCGCACCTCAAGACCGCCGGCACGGCGATCGAGAACTGGAAGTTCCAGCTCGTCGAGGCGCACGCGATCGTCGGCGAGGACCTCGGCCTCAGCGCCGCCTCGCAGCACGAGGAGTACGAGCGCCAGCACCAGCCCGAGGTGCACAAGAAGAAGCAGGAAGAGAAGGCCAAGAAGGCCCTCGGGTACCGCGAAAACAAAGGCTGCGGCTAGCACGGCGGCACGGACTGGGCGCGGAAGCACCGCTTCCTCGGCCTCGCGTGGAAGCCCACGCC
>JARGNS010000269.1 GCA_029213105.1 Planctomycetota bacterium | reverse complement strand
CGTCCTGCTCGTGGGCGTCGAAGCCCGCGGAGACAAGCAGCAGCTGCGGCGCGAACGCTCGCAGCGCGGGAAACCACGGCGCCACGGCCGTGCGCCAGCCGGCGCCATCCGTGCCGGCGCGTAGCGGCACGTTGCGCAGCCCCGGCTCGTTGCTCTCCGCCCCCGAGTACGGGTAGAGCGGATGCTGGAACGACGAGCAGAAGAACACGCGCTCGTCGGCTCCGAGGATGTCCTCCGTCCCGTTGCCGTGGTGCACATCGAAGTCGATGACGGCGACGCGTTCGAGCCCGCGCGCCTCCAGGGCGTGCAAGGCCGCCACCGCCACGTTGTTGAAGAAGCAGAAGCCCATGGCCCGTGCGCGCTCCGCGTGATGCCCGGGCGGCCGCACGTTGCAGAAGGCGGCCGGGTGGACGCCATCCAGTACCAGATCGACGGCATGCACGGCCGCACCCGCCGCCGCCTGCGCGGCGCGGAGCGTGCCGGGCCCCAGGATGGTGTCGGCGTCCAGCGGCACGAGCGCCTCGACGGGCTCACGCGCGAGCAGCCCGTCGACGTACGACGCGTCGTGGGCGCGCACCAGTGCCGCGCGGGTCGCATCGGGCGCCGTGAGCTCGGTCACGCCGGGCAGTGCGTGCAGCGCCGCGGCGACGGCGGCGTGCCGTGCTTCGCGCTCGGGGTGGCCCAGGCCAGTGGTGTAGCGACCGCAGGACGGGGCGCTGAGGACCGCGACGCTCACTGGGCCTTCACACCCTCCACCTTCACCAGCGTGATGGTGACCATGAGGTTGCCCTTGACGTAGCGCTCCAGGCGCAGGGGCGGCCCGGGCAGGTCCCAGGCGAACCAGAAGCGATCCTCGCCGGTGCCCTGCGCACCCGTGCGGCGCACGGAGAAGGTCATGCACTGGAAGTCGCCGGCCGGCGTCTTCAGCCGCGCCTCGCCTGCCGTGACGTCGGCGGCGGGCCAGGAGGCGTGGCTCTGCAGCGCGCGCCAGGTGACGGCGTTGCTCTTGCGCTCGCCGTTCTCGACGCCGTGCTCGTCGCACTCGCTGTCGTGCCACACGGCGCCGTCCGCCGTCTGGTCCGAGAACGTCCAGAGCTTGTAGTGCGTGTCCTGGCCCTTCACCTCGAAGCGCAGCACGCGCTTGGTGTCGGGGCCGCAGGCCGCGGCGATCTGGGCGGCGCTGAAGGGGGTGGGCTCGTGGCTGGGATCGAGCTGGCGCTCGCTGACCGGCGGCCAGCCGTCAGGCGTCACGAGGCCGCTGTCGTCGGCCGCGCCCTTGGCGCCGCCCGCGGCGTCGCCGTTCTTGGCCGAGTCCCCGGAGGGTGCGTCGTCGCCGCAGGCGACGAGCAGGAGGGAGGCGGCCAGCAGGGGGAGGAATCGGCGCATGCGGGGCTCCAGGCGGTGCGTGGCGAGTCTAGCCCAGATGCGGCGCGGGCCCACCCTCCCGGGTGCGGGTACGCTCTCGCCATGCCCTTGCCCCTCCGCTTGCTGTTGGCGTGCCTCGCACTCGCGACGCTGACCCTTGCGGGGTGTGGCGACAATGCAGGAGGACGGCTCGTGGACGCGAACGCCATTCCCACCCCCGATGAGATCGACGGCGCCGAGACGACGCCCGCGGCGGGCACGACCCGCCTGGCCACGCTCGGTGCCGGCTGCTTCTGGTGTGTCGAGGCGGTCTTCACGGAGCTGCGCGGTGTCGTGTCGGTGAAGTCCGGCTACATGGGGGGGCACGTGGAGAACCCCACCTACGAGCAGGTCTGCGCCAAGACCACGGGGCATGCCGAGGTCGCCCAGATCGAGTACGACCCGGCGGTGATCACGTTCAAGGAGTTGCTGGAGGTCTTCTGGAAGACCCACGACCCCACGACGATCGACCGCCAGGGCAACGATCGTGGTCCCCAGTACCGCTCGGCGATCTACGTGCACGACGCGGAGCAGCGCCGGCTCGCGGAGGGCTACAAGGACAAGCTCGATGCGTCGGGTGCGTTCTCGGCCCCGATCGTCACGGAGATCACGGACGCGAGCACGTTCTGGGTTGCGGACAATTACCACCAGGAGTACCTGGCCAACAACCCGGGCAATCCCTACTGCCAGGCGGTCGTGCGTCCCAAGGTCGAGAAGTTCCGCAAGGCCTTCGCGGAGAAGCTCAAGGACTGAGCCCGATTGCCGTCAGACGCGCGCCCGCGAACCTCCTTGCGCTCGCACACCCGTGAATCGCGGGCGGACACACGGCGCCGAAGCGGCACCTGGACCGCCCCTACGGAGACACCTCCGAGCAGAACAGGAGCCACGCCTGCAGGCCGCTTCGTCCGAGGATCGCAGCTGCGGTGCGCCGGTGGCTGTTTCAGCGCCCGAGGGCCTCGTTGAGGGCCTCGACGAAGGGGAGCATGAGCTTGAAGCGCTTGACGATCTCCTTCTGGAGGTCGGGGGTCGTGAGGAGCTTCGCCGGCAGGTGCGCCTGCAAGTAGAGCTGCTTGCGACGCAGCAAGTCGGCAGCGACATGCTCGGCGTCGTAGCCGCGCGGCACGCGCACCAGCTGCTCGCCCTGCAACTCCCCCATGGCGTCACGCAAGGGCTTGCGCCCCAGCAGCTTGCCGAGCGCCGCATGGTTCTCGTCGAGCCAGGCGCGCAGGGACTTGAGCTGGGGGCCGCCGGGGGCGTACGCGCCTCCGACGACGTCGACGCCCTTGGCGCCGACGGAGAACCAGAACCCGGCGCAGTCCGACGGGCCACCGGCCTGCCCGGAAGGGAGGGTGTGTCCGAACTTGGCGCCAAGTTCGGTCTTGTAAGGGGACTTGTCCTTGCTGAAGCGCACGTCGCGGTAGATGCGCATGACGGCCTTCTTGGGGTCGGCCGGCGCGTACGCGGGAGCGAACGCCGCGACCTTGGCGGCCACCCCGGCGGCGAGAGCCTCCGTGGCCGTCTTGACCTCGGCCTCGTAGACCGGCTTCTGGGCCATGAACCAGTCGCGGTTGTTGTTCTTCGCGATGCCGCGCCACCAGGTCATCCCCTTGCGGGAGTAGCCAGGGAACGGGCTTGCCTTGGCGTGTGCTGCCATCGAGACCTCCTGCGTCCTACCTACTATCGCGTCGGGGCGCGGCGGGGTCACCTGTCATTTGCGTGCGGGTAGATCGACCCGGATGCGGCGGGTCTCCCCCGCCTTCAGGATGATCCGACGCGCCTCCCCGCGATGGCCCGGCGCCGTCACGATCAGCACGTGCGGTCCGGGCTCGAGCCCCTCGAGGCGGTAGCGCGCCGCTTCGTGCCGCGGCGGCACGTCACGGTCGTCGTCTGGCTCGTCGAGCACATCCTCGACCAAGACGGACTGCAGCTCGCCGTCGAGCATGAGGCTCGAGCTCATCAGCAGGCCCCAGGGGCCGTGGGCCTCCAGCTCGATCGTGGCGTTGCCGGTTTGCAGGGTCCAGGGGCCTTCGCCAAGCAGCTGCCGCGTCACATCGACTTCGCCCAGGCGGTACGTCACCCGGCACCCGTCGCGCAGGGTGAAGCTCTCCAGGGCGCCCTGCGCGTCGGTGTAGTCCAGGAAGTCCAGCGTCGGCTCGTCGGTCGCGCTCGGCTGATCGCACGTGACGCGTACCTCGACGTCCTTGCGCGGGCGCCCCTGACCATCCAGGAGGGTGAGGCGTCCGCGCGGTCGATCCCAGGCCGGCACCGAGAGCACGCCCAGGTCGCGTACGGCGTCGTCGGGCTCGCCCAGGGTGACCAACGTGCGAGTGTACGGGCGCGGCTCGCTGCGCGGCCCATCCTCGGGCTCGATGACCAGCGCCAAGGTCCCGCGCCGTCGCGTCGCGAACTCGTACTGGTTCTCCGCCGGCCCGCGCGTCACGCGTACCTCGTCGCCACCGAAGTACACGCTCTCGGGGTCGAGCGCACTGGTGAAGCGTAGGCGCTGTGCACGCGGCGCCTCGATCACGACGCGTCGTACGCCGTCTTGCACGGGGCCGACCTCGTGGAAGGTGACGACGTCGCCCCAGTCGGCGGCGACGCGTGCCTCGGCATCGGCCGGCACCCACGGATGGTCGGTGACGTCCAGCGGGCCCTCGTGATCGATGTATCCCGCGGCGTTGGCGTAGGCGAGGCTGCAGCCGACGTCGTCCTTGTCGAACCCGCGGTACTCCACCTCGAGCCGCGGATGCGCCTGGGCCCGGATCGTCAGCGGTTCCGGATCGTCCATGCCGACGGTCACGCGCACGGGGGCGGCGTAGGCCTGGCCCTGGGGGTCGAGCTCGATGTCGTACGTGCCGGGGAGCAGGGAGAGCGCGAGCCAGGGCTTCGGCTCGTCCGGACTGCGCAGGTCGAAGTCGGCTTCGCGGCCGTCGACGGTCCGGAAGGCCATGGCGTGGGCCCAGGCCATCGGCGCGTCCTGGTCGTCGACCACGTTCACGCGCAGCAGCCGGTGGGCCACCGTATCCGACTCGGTCGGGTCGCTCTTGCCGAGACGCACGTCGTAGATGCAGGGGCCGCCGAGCCGCCAGAGGTCCGTGCGCAACTCCACGATCTGTCCGGTTGGAGTGCACCAGAGCGTCATGAGTCCGTCCGGTGAGGCACCGTCGAGGACGAAACGGCCGTCGTCCTGGATGCGGGCGACCACGCCGCGGACATCCGCCGTGGCGTGGATCATGCGCGGGCGCAGCGTGTCGATGTCCGCGCCAACGATGCGACCCGTGATACGCATGCACGCATCGGCGACGTCCGTCGGTGGGGTCTGGTCGAGGGTGCGGAGCTCGGGGCTGAAGTAGGAGGCGTGCACGCCGCGCCCGGCGTAGTAGACGTCACCGCTGGCGTCGGTGCCGGAGAGCACGAACACGCCGTTGCTGTCGGTTTTCGTCTCCACGAGGAACGGCGAGTGGCCGCAGCCTTCCTTGTAGCCGATGCGGGCGTGTGCCAACGGGCGGCCCATGGCGTCGACGATGCGGCCGTGGCGCGTCCGTGCGGGATGCAACTCGATGACCGTTTCCAGTGCGCCGCCGTACTCCTGGGTCGAGGCGTAGCCCTCGGCATGCACGGCCCAGTGGGCATCGGGTAGCGAGCGGTCCTGATGCCACTGCTCGCGCGGCACGCGGATGGTGGCGAGGCCGTACTCGTCCGTACGCCCCTCCGCGGCGATGGGTGCCCAGCCGTCCGGGCCGACGTCGATCTCGTAGTGCTGGCGAACCACGGCACCCTCGATGGGGGCCCGCGTGATGGCATCGATCACGTGCAGCACGGAGACGCCCACAGGCGGGTCCTCGGGTAGGAATCCGTCAAAGGGGCGGATCCACTCGCCCGTCGGGGGCTTGGGGGTGCCGCGCTTCGGGCGGGTGTCGGGACAGCCACACAACACCAGCAGGGCGAGTACGGCCACGAGGCGGGAGTGCGTGCGCGTCACGATGATTCGAAACGTCGCACGCAGGCTGCCGGCAGCGAAGAACCGGCGGGGCGCCCGTCACGCGGGCGCGGGACCTACGGCGCTCAGGTGCCGCCCGGGCAGCAGGCGGCCAGCG
>JARGNS010000268.1 GCA_029213105.1 Planctomycetota bacterium | reverse complement strand
CCGCCCCAGTTTTTCTGCTACTGCCTGCGGGTCGCTCCGGCCTTCGAGGCCCGGTTCGACACCGTTTCTGGTCGGTATCCCCGGACGAGGCGCCCGCGGGTGGGGCGCGCCGTGCGAGGAATGGGGGCTGGGGCCGCCTAGCGGTTGGCCCACTCGCTGTCGGGATGCTGCTTGCGGAGCATCTTGACGGCTTCGTCGGCCATCCCGGCGTACATCGCCTTGACGTCCTTGTTGCCGTTGGCGGCGTCCCCGGCCTTGCGTGCGGCCTGGGCGAGGTAGTACAGGGCCCGGGCGTGCTGCTCGGGAACCTGGAAGTACTTCACGCTGACCGACTTGAAGGAGAGCATCGCCTCCTCGTAGCGGGGCTTGGGCTCGTTCAGGAAGGCCAGGCCGATGCCGTTGAGGCCTACGGCCTGGACGCCGGGATCACGGGCCCCGGCCACCAGGGCATCCACGGACGGCTTCGGCCAGCCCTTGCCGCCGGCGTACTTGCGGACGGCCTCCGGCGAGCCCTTCTTGATCCAGTTGCGGAGCGAGGAGAACTTGGCGGGGGACTTGGCCTTCTCGGCGTCGGCGAGCTTCACGCGGGCCACGTTCATGTGGGCCTGGCTCCACCAGCGACCGCAGCGGCGGCGCATGTAGTCGCGGGTCTCCTGCTCGATCAGGACTTCCATCGTGGGCATGGCCGCGCGGTAGCCGTCGACGGCCATCGTGAGGTTGTCCTGGGCTTCGGCGATGACGCCCTGACCGATGACACCCTCGTAGGTCCAGCGCGGGGCGAGCTTCACCCGTCCGGCGTCGTTCTGGAGCTGCGTGAACGTCTTCTGGGCGTCGTCGTAGCGCGCGAGGCCGACGAGGGCCTTGGCCTTGACCCACAGGGCCTCGGGGTAGAAGCGGCTGTTGCCGCCCTTGAAGCGTCCGAGGAAGCCGCCGGTGGTCTGCTTGCCGTCGCCGCCCGGGACCTTGACGTCGTCCACGGCGAGGAGGGCTTCCTCGAAGGCCGCACGGTCCTTCGTGGCGATGCCCTCGAGGAGCTTGGCCTTCGCGTAGTGGAAGTGGGCGTACTCACTGACCCAGGAGGGACGCTTGTTGCGGCCCGACGGATCACCCTCGTCGAAGCTCTTGAAGCCGGTGCGCTCGCCGGTGTCGAAGTCGACCTTCCAGCCGCCGCCGCTGATCTCCTTGAGCGCGCGGGCCGCCTCGGCATGGTTGCCGCGGGCCAACTCGCCCATGGCGGAGCGGAGGTTCTGCGCGTTCGCGGACTTGTCGCCGCGGATGACGCGCACGACGGTGAGCGTCGGGATCGACTTGTCGGCGGAACGCTGGCGCTCGCGGTACTTGACCTCGGTCCAGGTCTCGGCCGTGATGCCCCAGCAGCGCAGCTTCTTCTCGGCACCCGTGTTCAGGTCACGGACGACGATCTCGTCGGCGCGCGCGATCGGAGCGAGAAGCAGGAAGGCCGCCAGGATGGCGCCGGTGGTCAGACTGATTCGCTTGGTGATGCTCATCGGGATGTCCTCGTGTTCGCGGCGCGAACTACTTGTTCTCGTTCGGGACGGCGGCGGGCTTGACGATCAGCAGGTTCATGGCCTTGAGGCCTGCCTTGCCGCGCAGGGTGCGGATGCGGGCGTGGAGTGCCTTCATCTCGTCGCGCGTCGCCGGCCGGACGTCGTCGCCCAGGTCCGGGTTGGTGGTGACCATGCCGCGCAGCATCATCGAAGCGCGTTCCGTCCAGTCGACGGCGGTGGGGGAGAGCTTGCCGCCCGAGCCAGCCTTCTTGGCCTCGATCTCGGCACCGCGGACGAGTGCGCCGAGTCGCACGACCTGCGCGGCCCACCACATCTCGCCGTTCTCGTCCGCCCCGTAGGAGCCGCTGAGAAGGCTGCTGGCGAGGTTGACCGCCTTGGTCATGTTCTCCGGCGCGCCGGACTCCATGTACATGCGGGCGAGTGCCAGGCGGAAGTCCTTGCCGGAGCGTGCGAGGCGCCGATAGAAGCGCATGTCGAAGCCGGCGCCGGCGAAGCCCTTCACCGTGCGCTCGATCTCGAACGGCTTGAGGCTGAGGACCTTGTTCTGGAAGGACTTGACCGCGTTCATGTAGCGCTTGCGGTCGACCTCGGTGGCCTGGGCCGGAAGCGGCGGACCGCCGGCCTTGCCCATCTTGGCGACGATGGCCTTGAACTCGTCGACCGTCTTCGCGCGCGGCAGCGGGAAGTAGAAGGTCTTGTTGACGTCCTCGTAGAGGTACGGCAGCACGATCGACTTGCCCTCGAGGTGCGCTACGACCATGTCGTTGTTCGCGGCCAGCAGCGAGAGCGAGCCCTGGAGGCGATCGAGGGCCTTGGCCACGAGCGCGGCGCGCGCATCGGAGCCTTCCTCGGCGGCGCCGGCGAGGCTGGAGTAGATGCTGCCGAGGCGACCGAGCGCCTCGTGCTTCTTCTGCTCGGGGGAGTCCTCGAACTCGTAGAGATCCTCATAGAGCGAGCGCGAGCGGTCCCAGTTCGTCTGGACCTCCGGGCGCAGCAGGCCGGCCTTGAAGTACAGGTCGGCGAAGATCGCGACGTTGTTCGGATCACGCTTCAGCTTGGCGAGCTTGAGGGCGTTGTCCCACTCCCAGAAGTAGCCGGCGGCGCGCGTGAGGGGCTCGTAGAGTTCCTGGGCCTTCTCCTTGACGATCACCATCAGCTCGGCGGCGCGCGTCTGGAGCTTCTCGCGCTCGGCGGTGAGCTTGTTGCCCTGCTCGGTGAGCTCGGAGATCTTCTTCTCGAGTACCGGGATCCTGGCCTGGGCGTCGGTGTACTGGGTCTCGGTGATCTCCGTGTCCTCTTCGTCGGCCTTCTTCTTCTCGTAGACGGCGACGAGCTCCTTGACCTTGGAGAGTGCACCCTCTTGGTCAACGCGGAACTCGAGGACCTGCTGCTCGCGGCGTTCGACGGTGCGGAGCTTGGAGCGCACGCCCTCCTGCTCCTCGGTGCCGTTGAGCTCGATGCGGGCCTGCTTGCGGGCGGAGTCGATGACCTTGGCCTGGTCGTTGAAGTGGCGTGCCAGGGCGAAGGTGACCTTCGGGAGGCGGATGTACTCCGGATCCTCGCTCAGCAGACGACGGAACACCTTGTCGGCGTTCGGGATGTCGCCCTTGCCGATGTGGGCGAAGACGATGTGGCCGAGGGTGCCGGCGTAGAAGCGCTTGTTCGCGCCTCCGCGCAGGTTGCTGTAGTCGGTGTGCCAGCTCTTGAGGTCCGCCAGGACCTCATCCCACATGGCCGTGGCGCGGGCCGGGTCCTTCTCGGCGGAGGCCTTGCGGTAGAGCGCTTCGGTCTTCCAGTAGGCGGCCTTGCCGCGCTCGGGCTTGCGGCGCTTGGCAACCGTCTCGAACTTCTCTTCCTGGGTCTTCGCCGCCGCGGAGTCCCAGAACTTGTAGGCGTTGGCGACGGCCTTGAGGACGCCGTCCCAGCTCTCGCGCAGGTACTGCGTGTAGATCAGGTACGTCCAGGCGGAGTCCTGCTTCTGGGAGTTCATGTCGCTCGCGACCTTCTTGAAGAGGGTGTCCGCCTCGTTCATGGAGGTGCGCCAGCGGTTGTTCTTGGCCCGCTTCTGCTCGTTGGCCTGGCGGAACTTCTCCATCGCGCCGTTCCAGAGCCCCGCGTCCTTCGACGGGTGGTTCGGGTAGTCGCGGGGGAAGCTGTCGCGGATCGCACCGTGGCGACGGTTGAAGGTCGCGGAGCCGGTGAGGCTGTGGAGGTCCTTCCACATCTTCTGCGCGCGCAGGCGCACGTTGCCGAGCTCGATCAGGTTGGGGTTGTTCTTGCCGCCGGTCGTCTTGTCGACGAGGCCGTCCATCCAGATGGCGTGGATCGGCTCGAGGGCGATGGCCGCGGCGACCTGGTCACCGAGCTGGCCGTAGGCCGTCGAGATGCGGCGCCAGCTGCGGATGAGGTACTCCTGCGCGTTCTCGGGGGTGGGCTTGACGCCGCCGATCACGCCCTGGTAGGCGGCGATGGCCTCGGTCCACTTCTGCTGGCTGTAGATCGAGTCCGCCACACGCATGAGGACGGACGGGTCGGCGTTGGAGCCGCCGGCGCTGCTGCCGCGCCCGGCGATGATCTCCTCGAGGATGCGGTTGGCCTGGCGCTCGAGCCAGCCCTTGCCGAGCGTCTTGGCGTACTCGCCAGCCTGGCGGGCGACCTCGACGGCCTCGTTCTGGCGATCGCGGGCGAGCTCGAGGCGCGCGAGCTCGAGCAGCGCCCGGATGCCGTTGTCCTGGCGCCAGATCGTGTTGTGCTGCGCCAGCATGTCCTTGAGGCGCGCCACGCCGATGCGGTGGAAGTTGGTGGAGCCGACACGGCCGGCCTCGTTGCAGACCTGACCGAGGTGGTAGTAGCCGTTGGCGACGATGCGCTGGCTGTCGAGGTCCTCGACGGGCGTGTCGATGCACGTGCCGAACCACTCGACGGCCTGACGGTAGAACTGCGACTTGTCGTCATCGTTGGTCGCGGCGCGCGCCTGCTCCCACGCGGTCAGGCCCATGAAGTCCTGCGCGTAGATGGCGAGCAGCTGGCCGTCGTTGAGCGTGATGAAGTCATCGAGTGCCAGGGCGGCCTTGTCGAGGGCGGACTTGGACTCGTCGGTGCCCGTCTCGTAGACGAGGGCGAGGTAGTACTGGCAGATGACCCAGTAGTACTGCGCGATCTGCGAGAGCTGCGTGGCGTCCTGATCGTCGTGGCCCGTGCGGAGCTTGTTGAAGTAGCCGATGGCGCCGCGCACCATCGCTTCGGCGTCGCGCTGCACCTGGCTGGCGGTGGCGCCGCGCTCTTCACGCTTCTCGGGGCTCTCGAGGAGACTGCGACCCCACGTCACGAACGCGAGGCGGGTCTCGCCGACCTTCAGGCGGGCCTCGTCGGCGCGCGCGTGATCGGGGTTCTTCTTGACGAAGGCTTCCATCGTCTCGACGGCGGTCTTGAAGAGCGCCAGCACGTCGTCGTACTTCTTGGTCGGGTTGCCCGAGGCGCCGAGCGCTTCGTCGCGTCCCATGAGGGCGAGGCCGTAGCGGCACAGGTCCTTCATCTCGTCGGAGCGGTTCTCGTCCGCGATGACCTTGTCGTAGACGCGGCGGGCGTACGTGAAGTACGCCTTGTCCCCGGTCTTCGTGCCCAGCGCGGCGAGGGCCTGGCCGAACTCGAAGTCATCCTCGCCGGCCTGGGCCGGGGCGACGGAGAACGTCGTGAGGAGGGAGAGGGAGAGGAGCGCGACGAAGATGCGAGCGCTGGTTGCGATCATGGGTGTGTTCCGATGATGGTGCAGAGGCGGGAGTCGGCTGGCTTCGGAACCTCGCGACCGACGCCGGGGCGCCGAAAGCGGGGTGGACGACGAGATCCTCGCGCAGGTGCTGGAGACGAGCCGCGCGGTGTGACCGAACCGTTCCTTGAGGCGGGATTCTACGGATGCGCACGGAGGGGGTCAATCGACCGGAGAGTGCGGGATCGTCCGAAGAATCTGCCTCGCGCACGGACGGCGGTCCGCGGGTGTCGCC
>JARGNS010000267.1 GCA_029213105.1 Planctomycetota bacterium | reverse complement strand
CTGTCTACCGCGGCCTGCAGCGCCGCGAGCTGCAACGGGGCCGCGTCCTCGCCGCCCTCGCCCGTCCGCAGCCACTTCGTCCAACGGCTGTGCAAGGCGTCGTAGAGCATGCGCTGCATCTCGCGCTTCTCGCCAGCACTCGGGGCCTCGCCCGCCAGTTCGCGGTAGAGCCCGATGACGCCATCCAACTCGGCACGGCGCTGATCCAGCGTACGGCCCTTCTGGACGCCGACGTACTGGGTGGCAAGCTCGGCACGCAGACGCTTCAGCGCGAAGCGCTCGCCCAGATCCCCCAGTCCGCCCAGGATGGTCGCGAACGTGCCGGCGTTCTCCTCGTGGCCCGCACCGATGCCGACCAGCCCCTTCACCTCGGTCTCGAACTTCAGGTCGAAGTCGGGATCGAGCTTCGTGGGGGTCGCGCCGGCCTTGGCCACACCGGCGACAACCCCACGCAGCAAGCCCAGCCAGACAGCGCGCGCTTCGGTGTTGTCCGGCGCCTGGCCGTGCCACGCGAGATAGACCGGCTTCAGGGCAGCCAGCTGCTGCAGATGCGCGCCCGCCGCCGCAGCCGAACGCACGACCGCCTCCGAGCCCCCCTTCGCGAGGAGATCGGTCACGGCCTTGCCCAGCGTCATGCGCGCCACGGTCGTCTTCGGTGCGCCGGTGCGCGTGATGACGTCCAAGGCGGCCAGCAAGCGCCCCTCGGGCGGTGCCGACTCGATGAAGTGGGCCAGGGCACGAGCGGCATCGCCGCTGCCGCGGCCGAGCTGCAAGCCCAGCACGCGCAGGGCCGCGTTGCCGACGTCGTTGTCTTCGCTGGCGGCGCGCCCGAGGGCGCTGGCCGCGTGCGGACCGGCGTGGAAGAGCAGGCTGTTCGCCGCCGCCTCGCGCACCGCATCGGCCGCATCCGGGTTGGCTGCGTCGAAGGAGAGCTTCGCGTCCCCCGCCGCGAGGGCCTCCTTGGCCTCCTCGCTCTCGAGCTCGTTCGTCTCGCCGTCGTTCACGAAGATGCGGGCAACCCGGACCTTCTTGGTCTCCTCGCCGGTCTTGACCTCGACCTCGGCGCTGACGACCGTGCCGGACCAGCCGTGCAGGATGTGCAGCAGGAACAGGGCGGCCTGGGGCGACTCCAGGTTGGGGGCCTTGCCGTCCGCCGAGCGGAAGCCCTGCTGGCCGAGCGTCTCGGCCACGGCCAGGCGCTCCCAGTCGGGGCGCGAGGCGGGCGGGAGGTAGTGCGGCCGCAACCACAGGACCTGGCCGTCCTGCACGGTGCCCAGCGCATGGATGAGCTCGGACCACACCGCCTTCTGGCGATCCTCGGCGATCCGGGCCCGGCCCTCGAGCGCGTCGCGCACGTCCTTGGCCGTACCGATCCGCCCGAGCACGGTGGCCAGGGTCTCGCGCAGGTCTACCCGGTCGCTCTCCGCCCCGTCGGCCAGGCGCCGGGCCACGGAGGCCGCCAGCAGCTGGGTGGCGCCGGAGGGTGCCGTGAAGGTCTTGGTGAGCACGGGCACGATGCTCTCGAGCACGCCCATGTGATCGCTCTGGTCGATGGCGGCCACGAGCAGGTCGGCCCACGCCTGCGTCGGCTTGGGCTCGAGGCGCTCGGCGGCCTGCATGGCCTCCTGCTGCAACTCGGGGAGGCGCTGGCGCTTGGGATCGAAGAACACCAGCAGGTCGCCCGGCCCCTTGGCCTTCTCGATCACGGCACGGCCGTAGTCGAGCGCGGCCTGGTGCTCCTTCGCGGACTGCGAGCCGCCCTCCTCGCGCAAGCGCAGGATGAGAGCCCGGTAGAGTTCCGCGCGAATGCGCTCGCGGTCGGTGGCCGTCCACGCCTCGCGCGACTCCGGCGTGCCGAAGTGCTCCGCGGCGATCGGGTTCAGGAAGCTCACGAGGGCGCTCAGGTCCGCGAAGCGGAAGAGCAGCAGACGCTCGGCGGCATCGAGGTACGCCACCTCGTCCTCGGCGGTCGGCTTGCGCTCGCCCGAGCGCAGGGCGTCATGCAGCGCCGCCACGACGACGGCGGTGTCCTCGCACTTGCAATGGGCGACCAGGCGAATCGCCCCGGCACGGGTCACGCCATCGGCCGAACGGATCAAGCCGCGAGCCGCACGCAGCAGGCGGTCCCACCCCGGCCGACGCGTGGTGACAGGATCCGGCTTGTAGACCTCGTTGATCCGATCGACGAGCCCGGGGTCCTCCCCCAAACGCGCGAGGATGTCGTTCAGGAAGAGGATGGCATCCGAATCCGGCTGCACGGCGATCATGTGGATGACCAGCTCGCCCAGCAACATCCGGCGACGCTCGGGTGTGAACTCCGCTGTCAGCTTCGTGTCCTGGAGGATCGGGCCGACGATCTTGCCGTAGACCAGCGGATGGGTATCGCGGCTGATCTCGCGCAGGCGCATGAGGACCGCACCCACGTCGCGCTCCGACTCCGCCTTGAGGAGCGCCTCGCGGTAGGCGGCCATCTGCGCGGCCGTCATGTTGCGGCCCTCGGCATGGGCCGGGCCCGCCGCGACCACACCGCAGGTGATGCAGGCCATCAACAACAGGCCGATCACGCGACGCAGCGCGGTCCCGGGAGCCAGTGAATCGGCGAACGAGCAGCGGCTGCGCACGGGGACAGGACCTTTCACGAGGGAGCGCTGCCCGTGCCATCCGACTCGGACGGGTACGCCTCACGTGGCATAAGTGGCGGCAAACGGCGAGAAAACAGGCCATGCCGCGACTTATCACCTGAGTCTAGACCCCGCCCGGGGCGGGTCAAGATGCGTGGCCGCAAGTCCCGTGCACAAGTTCACAGTTTCATCGTGTCTTGTTCGCGCCACGGTCCTCGCGCGTGCCGCGACGCTGCGGCGTACGGCTCAGGACGCGGGCGGCCAGCAATCGATCACCGCGGACGCGACCACATCGAGGGGCTGCGTCGCGTCGACGCGGTGTTGCGCGAGCACGGCCCACACGGGACGACGACGTGCCTCGGCAATGCCGGCCTCGTGCAGCGCGTCGGACGCCCCCGGCAAGCGCGGACGCTGCGACACGTCCGCCGCGACGCGTTCGGCGGCCACCGCCGGCGGGAGGTCGAGATGCACGACGCACGCCGCCTCCGCAAGCAGGGCGCGGCTCGGCTCGTGCTCCACGGCCCCACCGCCGGTGGCAATCACGACGCCGTCGCGGGCCAACGCACGCTCGAGCGCGTCGCATTCGACGCGCCGAAACGCCTCCCAGCCGTCCTGCTCGATCCAGGCCGCGGGGGTGCGTCCCGTGATGCGCAGGACGGCCTCGTCGGTATCCACGAACGGGCGCCCGAGCCAGCGCGCCACGAGGGCACCGACCGTGGACTTGCCCGCACCCCGCGCCCCCACCAGCACGAGCGTGCCGGGATGGAGTCCGCCTGCCGGCTCCATGACCGCCACGTCCTCGGGCGCGAGGTCCACGGCATTGAACTGCAGGGCCTGCTGCCAGGCCTGCATGGCCAGCAGGCGGCGCCCGTCGTAGATCTCCGCGGCCGCCTGGGCCTCCGCCTGCAGGACGAGGCCCGTCTTCTGGCCGCGCGGCGCGTAGGGCGCGTCGAGCACGACGAGCCCCGCGAGGTCGGCTGCGGCGAACGCTTCGACCGGCGCGCCATCCCCGCCGGCGGGCGTCGCGTTGATGATCACACCATCGTCTGCCTGGCGCTCGTAGCGCGCCGAACCGGCGAAGGGGACGTCGAACGCCTGCGCCAGGTCGTACGCGGCGCGCTCGTGGCGCGCCGCGACGCGCACGGTGCGCCCGGCCAGCGCGGCCGCCTGGAGGGCCGGGGGGGGGGGGGGGGCCGCGCGGGCGTAGCCGCCCGCGCCGTAGACGAAGCCGTCCCCCAGCCCGTGGATCAAGGCCGTCAGCCCGAGGGCCGTCTCGAGCGCGGTGACGTCGGTGTTGCCGCCCCGCCAGCCGGTGTCCGTACGCACGAGCGTGTTCGCCACGCCGGCCGCGCGGGCGGCCGCGTCGTGGCCATCGGCGACGTGCCATGCGGCTTCCTTGGCAGGCATCGTGACGCTGAAGCCCTCGAAGGGCAGGCCCACCGCCTCCTCGAGGGGCACGCCCGGCAGCGGGACGTAGAGGGCGTCGCGGCCCAGGCAGCGGAACCACTCGTTGTGCAGCGCCGGCGAGGGCGAGCGCGAAGGCGGATTGCCCACGAGACCGAACAAGTCGGCGTCTCGCGACACCTCCCCGGCACGCAGCTCGTCGAGCAGCACCGCCAGCGTGGGCTGTCCGGGGGCGGCCGGCGCATCCTCGCTCGCGGCGCCGTAGAGGAACGCACGCTCGTGGGCGAAGAGCGTTCGCGTGCTGGCGAGCTTGCCGTAGGGCACGCAGAACATGTTCGCCGGTGCGCCACGGGCTTCGTCCCACAGGGCGTTGAACGCGCGCGCGTCGTCGCACGGTCGGGCGAGCTTGACGCGCGCGAAGCGCGCGTCGCCCAGTGCCCAGGCCACGTCCACGCCGGCGCCGCCGGGGGCCGCGGCCCGGCGCGGCCCGCCGGCGGGCAGCTCCCCCAGGTGGGGCGCCACGGCCTGCTCGACATCGAGCCACGCGGCGCCGGCATCCGCGCAAGCACGCAGCAGCTCGGCGGCGGTCTCGGGTCCGTGCCGCCAGAGTCCCCCCTGCTCCTTGCTGCGAACGGTGGCGAGCACGGGGCGCGGCGCGGCGGCCACCCACTCCGCCGGCGTGACGTCCTTGGGCAACAGGTCGAGGCGCAGCTCGATCAAATCGGCCGGCCCCGCGATCTTCGCAAGGTCCGCCGGGACGAAGACGGCCGGCGGCGTCGCGGTCACGACGCTCAGGAGTCCGGGCGTGCCCAGGCGGAGCCTCCCCTCGAGGCGATGCGCTCGCGCGCGCTAGGCGGTCTCGAGGACGCTCTCGATGCGATTGCGCTCGTCGGTGAACACGACGCGCGGCTTGTGGCCCGCGATCTCGCTCTCCTCGTAGACGCCGAACGCCATCACGAGCAGGCGGTCGCCCACCTGGCAATGACGGGCGGTGCCGCCGTTGAGCCCCATCACGCCCGAGCCGGACTTGCCCTCGAAGGCGTACGTCTCGAAGCGCGCGCCGTTCTCGAGGTTGACGATCAGGACCTTCTCGTTGGGCAGGATGTCCGTGGCCTCGAGCAGGTCGTTGTCGATCGTCACGCTACCGATGTAGTTGAGGTCGGCAGTGGTGACGCGGGCGCCGTGGATCTTGGACTTGAGCATGGTGCGCTGCATAGCCCGATGATGGTACGGCGCGGGGCAAGGTCGGCTAGCGATGGGCGCACCCGAGAGCGCGCTCAGCGCTCGGCCAGCCACGCCTTCCAGGCCGCCACCGCCTCGGCCCGGGCCGCGGGCGCCGCCTCGGCGTCGAAGCCCCGGTCCGCGCCGGTCAGGCGGAAGAGACTGCCCGCTGCGGCCTGCCGCACAGGGACCTCCGCGTCCTCCAGGGCAGCCACGAGGGCGGCCAGGGACTCGGGCGCGTCATGATTGGCCAGGCCGCGCGCGGCCGCGGCGCGCACGGAGGCCACCGAA
>JARGNS010000266.1 GCA_029213105.1 Planctomycetota bacterium | reverse complement strand
CCTCTTTCCCGTAGGATCGGCCCCCCAACGCCCCGCACGAGAGCCGCATGCACCACCTTCGCACCGCCCGCCGCCTCGGCCTGGGACTCGCCGTCCTCGCCGTCGCGCTTCTCCTTCCCGTCGGCCCCACCACGGCCAGCGAGTCCCTCGCCGGCTTCGCCCCCGAGATCCGCGAGCAGGATCTGCGTGCCCGACTCGAGCACCTCGCGAGCGATGCGATGCAGGGGCGCGACACGATCAGCGAGCACGCCATCACCGCGTCCAACTGGATCGCGGGTCAGTGGAAGGCCCTCGGTCTCCTGCCCAAGGGCACCGACGGCTCGTGGTTCCAGCCCTTCACCGTGCCGCAGCCGGTACTCAAGCCGGGCAACGAGCTCAGCGCGACCGTCGGCAGCGACACCATGACGTTCCGCGTCGAGCAGGACTGGAACCCCTTCTCCGTCACGGGCAGCGGCAGCGCCGAAGGCGAGGTCGTCTTCGCCGGCTACGGCATCACGACGACCGAGCCGCGCTTCAAGGGCTACGACGACTACAAGGACGTCGACGTGAAGGGGAAGATCGTGCTGATCTTCCGCAAGAACCCCGGCTGGCGCGAAGCCCGCCACGCGTCGTTCATGGCGAAGCTCGGCAACGCGCGCAAGCATGGCGCGGCCGCCGTGTTGCTCTGCAACGACCCCGCGACCGTCGCGCAAGCCAAGGGGCAGGACGTCGTCGGTCACTGGAGTGCCAGCCTCGGTGCGCCGGCGGGCTCCGGCCCGATTCCCTACGCGTTCGTCAGCCAGGACGTGGCCCGGCGCCTGCTGTCGGCTTCCGGTCAGACCCTCGAGGGGCTCGAGACCGCCCTCCGCAAGAGCGGCCCCCAGTCGCAGCGGCTCGAGAACGTCTCGGTGAAGGTCCGTACGGCCCTGGCGACGACCAAGGAGTCGAACGCGCGCAACGTCATCGGCTTCCTCCCCGGCCGCGATCCCGAGCTCGCCGAGGAGGTCGTCGTCCTCGGCGCGCACTACGACCACGTGGGGCTGGGCTTCTTCGGTAGCACCGGGGGCGCGTCGGCCGCCGGCAAGATCCACAACGGCGCCGACGACAACGGCTCCGGCAGCGTCAGCCTGCTCGAGGTGGCGGAGTGGTTCGCCCAGGGCCAGAACCGCCCGCGGCGCTCGCTGCTCTTCATCGCCTTCACCGGCGAGGAGCGCGGCCTGCTCGGCTCGCGCCACTACGTCGAGCACCCGACCGTACCGCTCGCCGACACGGTCGCCATGCTCAACATGGACATGGTGGGCCGCAGCAAGGGCGGCCGCATGTCGATGGGGGGGGTCGGCACGGCCAAGGGCCTCAAGGCCCTCGTCGCCAAGGAGAACAAGAAGCACGGCCTGACGATGGAGTGGGACCCCCAGGGCGTCGCACCGACCGACAGCACGTCGTTCTTCCGCAAGGGGCTGCCGGTGCTGTTCTTCTTCACCGGCCTGCACGAGGACTACCACAAGCCCACCGACGACGTGGAGCGCATCAACTTCGCCGACATGACGCGCATCTGCCGTCTCGTCCGCGACGTCGCCGCGGAGATCGGCGAGCGCGAGGAACGCCTCGAGTTCACGCGCCCCCCGGCACCGAAGCGCCCGCCGACGCTCGGCGTGCGGCCCTCGCCCGAGCCCTCGCCCCACGGCATCCTCATCGCCACCGTGGTGCCTGGCGGTCCCGCCGCCCTGGGGGGCATGGAGAACGCCGACACCATCTTGAGCATCGCCGGGCAGGTCGTGCGCGACCTGCAGACCCTGCGCGGCGCCCTCATGAAGCTCGAGGGCGGCAAGACGGTACCGGTCGTCGTCTTGCGTGATGGGGAACGACTTACGCTCAAGATCACCCTGGGCGAGCGCGGACGGCGCTGATGCACGTCCACCTCTCCCGCATCCGCGCCGGCCGTCTGGGCACCATCCAGGTGGCCGCGACGTTCCAGGGGGTCGTGCGCGTGCAGCTCGACGATGACGGGGACGCCATGCGCGCGGAGCTGCTGGCCCAGTACCCCGAGGCCGCGTTCAAGCGCCCCAGCCCGGTCACGACCGACGCCGTCCGCGTGATCCGCGACTACCTCGATGGGGGACCGTCTCCGACCGAGGTACCGATCGTGCTGCCGGAGGTGGGCTTTGCGACGCGCGTGTGGCGGCAGCTGCAGCGCATCCCGCACGGCACGGCCCGCACCTACGGCGGCGTCGCACGCAGCGTGCGCAAGCCGCGGGCGGCGCGCGCCGTCGGCCAGGCCTGCGGCCGCAACCCCGTGCCCCTGCTCGTTCCCTGCCATCGGGTGCTGGCCGCCGACTGCCGCCTGGGCGGCTATTCGGGCGGCCTGGACGTCAAGCGCGCCCTACTGGAGCTCGAAGGCATCGAATACCGGGGCTGAAACCTGGAGGGTCCCGGGCGTCGGCGGGCATTGGCAGGTGAACCCCACGGAGAATCCGCCATGGATAGCCGCACCCTTCTGACCGCCCTCGTGTGCCTCGCCGCCGGCCTCGGCATCGGCCTGCTCATGGCTCCGGCCCCCGACGTACCGGCGGGGGATCCGGTGGTCTCCGATGGCGCGGGCACGCCGGCCGCCGCGCCGCAGGCTGGCCCCGCGCTCGACTCGGTCGAGACGGCCCTCGCCGCCCGCCAGGCGGAACTCGAGCAGGAGGGGGCGCGTCGCATGCAGGCGGAGGCCGAGCTTCAGCGCCTGCGTGCCGAGGTCGCCCAGCTCAAGGCCGATGCCGAGGCCGGGCGCCTCGCCGGAGGCGCCGAGCGGAGCACGACGGTGCGCTACGGCGCCGGGGGGCGCTTCCAGAAGTCCCTCGCCGCCATGGATTGGGAGGAGGCCGGGCAGGCCCTCTCCCGCATGACCCCGCTGATGGGGGAGCTCGTGACGTCGCGCCTCGAGGGCAAGCCGCCGCCCCCCAGCGTCGGCGACATCCAGAAGTACAACGGCGCCCTCGTGAAGCTCGCCCTGCGCGCGCAGCAGGACGGCATCCCGGGCTCCGGGGCCAACGGCTCGTTCACGCACGTGGCGGTCGTCGCGAACCTCGTCCACGCCACGCTCAAGCAGGCGGGGTTGCCGCTGGACGCCGCCCAGGAGGAACGCCTCGGCCGCCTCGCCGACGAGCTGCTCAGCGAGGACGCCAGGCGCATCGCGAGCTACGGCGACGAGACCCTGGTGCTGCGCAAGCTGCTCGAGGAGACGACACTCAAGGACCGCTTCTACGCCGGCGTCGATGCCCTGGTGAGCGACGAGCAGCGCGAGGCCCTGCACCCCGAGGCCCTGCGCGGGCGCGCGTCGTTCGACCTGTTCTCCAGCGGGCTCGTGTGGGCGCAGCACCTGGCGCCCCAGCGCTTCACGGACAAGTCGAAGCTGAACGAGATGCTCGTCGGGCAGCTCCTCGGTCGCTACGGCATCGGCGCCGAGCAGCGGCCGCTGGTGGAGGAGGTCGTCGGGGAGTGGATTGCGGCGTTGCCGGCGAGCATGCTCGACAAGACGGTCGACACGCTCGTGCTCACGGCGGGCGCCGTCGAGACCGCGCGCATCCGGACGTCCGCCACGGTGCAGCTGGCTGCGATGGAGCGGCTGCTGCAGCGGCTGCCGGCGGACGACGCCGCCGTCGCGAAGATCCGCGCCGAGGACAAGGTGGCCGTGCCGCTGAAGATCGGCGACTAGGCCCCCTAGGCTACAGAGCCCTCGACGATGACGTCGGGATCGTCCTCCGGGTCCTTGCCGGGACCGTGACGGCGGTAGATGCGTACCACGGTCGTGAGCAGGGCGATCAGCAGCGGTCCGAACACGATCCCGCTGATGCCGAACAGGCCGATGCCACTGAGGATCGCGAAGAACAGCAGCAGGGGATGGATGTCCACTTCCTCGCCGCCCATGCGGCTCAGCACCAGCGGTCGCAGGATGTTGTCGGCACCACCCACGATCACGGCGCCGAAGATCAGCACGAACCAGCCCGCGCCGGGTTGCCCGGTCACGAGCAGGATGATGCCGGCCGGCAACCAGACGAAGGCCGTGCCGCCAAACGGCAGCAGCGAGAGGGCGGCCATGATCACGCCCCACATCACGGGCGACTGGATGCCCGCCAGCATGAACATGATCGCGCCGAGGGCCCCCTGGATGATGGCCACGACGATGCCCCCGACCACGGCCGAGACCGTGGCGCCGCGCAGGGTGGCCAGGATCTCGCCCGTGTCCTCTTCATCCAGCGGCGAGAGTTCCACGAACATCGTGCGCAGGCGCGGTGACTCGCGGTAGAGGAAGTACTGCGTCACGAGGGTCAGGACGAGGCCGAAGAAGAAGAGGAACGGCGTCATCAGGAAGCCGATCGCGCCTTCCAGGGACAGGCCCAGCACGTTCTTGGCCAGGCGGGGCAGCATCTTCTGCGTGCGCACGATGAAGCCGTCCACGGTGCCGATGTCCGGCACGCCGCGGCGTGCCAGACGCCCGGCGGGCTCCTCGTCGGTCGGCTCGTCCCCATCGCCCTTGGGGGCCTCGTCGTCCTTGGGGGCCTCGTCGTCGTCCGCGGGCTCGTCGCCGTCATCGCCTGCGGCCGCCGCCCGTGCTCGTGTGGCCTCGGCGGCCGCCTGCGGATCCTCGATGAACGCGAGGATGCGGTCGATGCGTGCGAGGGCCTCGGGAGCCTCGGTCTTGAGCTTCTCGATGGCCGGCTGGAAGTCCACCCGCGTGGCCTGCTCGATGAACACCGCGCCGATGTAGATCAGCGGTCCCACGACGAGGACGCCGGTGAGCAGGACCATGCCGAGGGCCACCAACCGCGGTCGGCGCGTGCGCGCGGCAATGAAGCGGTACGGCCGGGAGCTGACGGCGAAGAGGCAGAGCGCCCAGGCCACGGGGACCAGGAAGGGCAGCAGGATGAGCGTACCGGCCCATACGGCCAGGATGGTGCCCGCGAAGAGCAACAGTCCGCGGTAGACGGCTCGGTCCACGTCGACACCTCCAGGATCCGGCCGCACCCTAGCCATGAGGTCGGACACGGGGCGGTTAGGATCCCGCCATGCGCGCCCTCGTGATTCCCCGCAACGGTCCCCCCTCCGTCTTCGAAGAGCGGGAGCTGCCTGACCGGCGGCTCGCGCCGAAGGACGTCCGCATCCGTGTCGCCGCGGCGGGCGTCAACTTCGCCGACCTGATGGGGCGCATCGGCCTCTACCCGGACGCCCCCGACCTGCCCTACGCCCCGGGCTACGAGGTCGCCGGCGTGATCGAGGAGGCCGGGGCCCAGGTCGACCCCGCGCTCGCGCCCGGCACGCGCGTCATGAGCACGACGCGCTTCTGGGGGTATGCGGACCTCGTGCGCGCCCCCCAGCCCTGGGTCGGGCCCATCCCCGAGTCCGTGGACTTCACGACGGCCGCGGCCGTCCCGGTCAACTACCTCACCGCCTATCTCGCGTTGCTGCATAGCGGCGCGGCCAAGGCGGGGGAGCGCGTCCTCGTGCACGGCGGTGCCGGCGGCGTGGGGCTGGCTGCGCTGGACCTCTCGCGCGGACACGACCTGGCGATGTACGCCACGGCCGGCAGCGACGAGAAGTGCGCCCGGCTCGAGGG
>JARGNS010000265.1 GCA_029213105.1 Planctomycetota bacterium | reverse complement strand
AGGGCCTGGCGGCCTACGTCCAGACAGCGTCCGCCGGGCCGGCCGCCGCGGGCGTGGGGGCTGCAACCCGCGCGCGGGCGGCGCTGGACGAGGGCATGCGGCTCAAGGCCGAGGACGATCTGCCGGCGGCCGCGGCCACCCTGGAGCGCGCGGCCAAGGAGGCCCGTGCGATCGGGTGGCTCGCGCTCGCCTCGGAGGCGCACTACCGCGCGGGGCAGGCCCACTGGGATCAGTCGGACTACCGCGAGGCGCGCGCGCACTTCAACCGCAACCTGGAGGCCGAGACGAAGCTCGGCTCCGAGATCGGCCAGGGCCGCGCGCACTTCCGCCTCTGCCTGGCCGACGACGTGCTCGGCAACGGCAAGGACTGCAAGGCGCACCGCGCGGAGGCCCGACGACTGGCCGAGGTCTCGCAAGACGCGTTCTATCTCGCGAAGCTCCTCAGCGATGAGGGCATGCGCCTCGGACGCGCGCGTCACGGCAAGCAGGCGATCGAAGCACTGCTGCAGGCCCGTTCCTTGCTGGGCAGCCTGGACCAGACGAACGTAGTGCGGCGTTTTCGGGTGACACCGGACCAGGTCTCAGGGGCCCAGCAGGCCCTCCTGCTCAACTTGGCGAGCATGCATGCCATGGAGGGCCAGGTCCAGCAGGGGCGACCCTACGCCCAGGAGGCGGTCGCCGCGGCCAAGGCGTCTGGCGTGCGTCGCAAGTACGACGAGGCGCGCGCGTTCCTCGCCCTGCTCGATGGGGTCGTGGCGGAGAACGGGGGAGACGTCTTCACCGGCCTCGGGCACTACAAGCGCGCCGCGCGCTACTACAAGGCCTCGGGCCGGCGGGAGTTGCACGCCGACGCGCTCAGGCGGCTTGCCGCCGTCGAGTCGGACCTGGGTGATCTGCCTGGTGCGCTGCGGAACCTGCAGTCGGCCATCGTCGTGCTTGACGAGATCGGTGATCGCCGCGCCTTGTTCAAGGCCTACGAGCTCGCCTCGACGCTGGCTGTGGAACTCGGCCGCCTCGAGCGCGGGGAGGAGCATGCGAAGGCTGCCATGAGGCTCGCCATGCAACTCGACGACCCCGACCTCCGGATCGACGCGAAGCTGGGCCTTGCGAGTGTCGAGAGAGGCCGGGGCGACCTGGACCGGGCCATGCGTCTGGTGCGGGAGGCCGATCAGATTGCCGCCGCCCACCCGGACCAGCATGCCGAGCGCATCGGCATCCAGTCCGCCCAGCTGTTGTGCGAGATGGGGGACTCCGAGGGGGCGCTTGCCCGGGCGAAGGCCATGCTGGCCAGCTTCACCGAGGTCCGCCAGCGCAAGTTCACCAGCCCGCTCCGTCGCTTGATGGGGCGCTGCCAGGCCAACCTGGGTCGGCATGACGAGGCGCTGGCGATCTACTTCGAGTTGCTGGACGCCGAAGCACGCATAGGAGACCGCCAACAGCAGCTTGATCTGCTCTACATGATCGTCCAGATCCTCACCCGCGCCGGGCGCTACGAGGAGGGGATCGAGGCGGCGTCACGGGCCATCGGGCTCGCAGCCTCGAGCAAGGACCCGCGTGCCCAGGTTTCCATGCGGCTGCTGAAGGGGGTGCTGCAGGTCTGGCATGGGGAGTCGGAGGACGGCCTCGAGGAGATCTCCTTCGCCCTCGAGGATGCCGACGAACTGGGCGACATCCGGCTGCGGGCCCATGCACGGCAGCGCGCGGCCGAAGCGCACTACCTGCGCCGGGAGTACGGCTTGTCCCTGGCTCGTGCGCGCGAGGGCGTCGAGCTCGGATCGAACTACGGCCTCGAGCGCAGCGAGACGTCGCGTGCCCACACGCGCGAGCTCTTCGCCGGCTGTGCGACGTGGGGGGCGGCTTCGGCAAGCCGGATGAAGCGGGTCGACGACCTGTACTACTTCTTGGAGCGTCTCCGCGCCCAGAGCGTGACCGCATCCCTCGGCGGACGGGATCGTCTGCGGCGCGTGCATGTACCGCCCGCGTTGACCGTGGCGGCCGACAAGGCCCGGGCAGCGACCGCGCTCGCGTTCCAAGGGTGGCTGTCGGCCAAGCGCCGACGACAGCTGGATCGCACGAAGGCCGCCCGCACGGCCTACGAGAAGGCCCTCGACCTCGAGCACGATGCCATCGCCAAGGTCCAGGAGACCATGCGCGCCGAGGCGGGACTCGCCGATGCGGATGCGATGCTCGCCATGACGGCCGAGGAGGCCCAGGCGCTGGTCGGGCCGGACGAGGCGTTCGTCGTGGTGGGGGCGGACGGTTGGCATTACGTCGCGGTTGTATTCACCGCGGGCAAGCGACGCGCCGTGCAGCTGGGCGCCCAGGGCGAGGTGCGGCGCGCCACGCAGGCCTTGCTCGACGACCCCAAGTCGGCGGAAGCGATTGCCGCGCTGCGCGCGTTGGTGTACGCCCCCTTGAAGCTGCCTGCCGACGTGAAGCGCGTCCTCCTCTCGCCGGCCCAGATGATGTCCTATGCGCCGCTCTCCCTGCTGGACCCCGAGCGCGAGTTCGCCATGGTGCCCTCGGCCGGTGCCTGGGCTGCCCTGCGCAAGCGCCGCCCCAAGCAGCGCGGCGTCGAGGTGCTGGCACTGGCCGATCCGCTCTACGATGTTCGCGTCAAGCGTGCGCCCGGCGTCATGCTCGCGAGCCGCGGTCGGGTCTTCGCGCCGCTCCCCGAGACAGGCAAGGAAGCGAAGGCGATCGGCGACAAGGTCTTCCTCGGTGCGGAGGCCACGGAGACGCGCCTGCGCGCCCTGCTCTCCGAGGCGAAGCACTGGAAGTCGGTTCACCTCGCCTGCCACGGTGTGTTCGACGACCTCCTGCCGACCCGCTCGGCGCTCGTGCTCTCGCGCGATGCCCACAACGACGGCTTCGTCCACGCGGACGAGATCCACGAGCAGCTGAAGTTCACGACCGACCTGGTGGTCCTGTCGGCCTGCGAGACGGGGCGTGGCCGCATCTTCCAGGGAGAGGGGCTCCTCGGGCTCTCACGCGCCTTCCTGCTGGCGGGCGCGCCGCGCGTGCTGTGCTCGCTTTGGAAGGTCGACGACGCGGCCACCCGCGCGCTCATGACGAAGTTCTACGAGCTCTGGAACCCCAAGCCCGGGGCCGATGGCAAGACGGCCAAACCGCTGAGTGCGACGGCCGCCCTGCAGCAGGCCCAGGCTCATGTCCGCAGCCAGAAGCAGTGGAGCGAGCCCTATTACTGGGCTGCGTGGGTCCTCTGGGGGCTTCCCGACTAGGCCCGCTGGGGGAGGGGCTGCGTACCATCGCTGCCATGGTGGGTAAGCCCGATACGCCCGAGCGCCGCTTCTTCGTTCGCCATGGCGACCACGTCGACGGGCCGCATCCGACCTCACGCATCCTCGCCTGGCGTCGCGAGGGCAAGCTCCCGCACGACGTCCTGCTCTCCGTCGATGGCCAGCGCTGGCAGCCCGTGCGCTGGCCTGCGGGCACGACCACGAGCCGCGGTCGTTGAAGCCGGGGTGCTAACGCCGCGCCGCGCGTGCGAACGCCGCGCGGATCAGCTGCTTGGTGAACGCACGGTGTCCGCCGGGAGCGTGCAGCAGGCACAGGTCCGCACCGCCGGCGTCCGCGGGCGGGTAGTAGATGCCACAGTTCGCATTGATCTCGAGAAGGAACGGCACGCCGTCGCCGTCGATGCGGATGTCGCAGCGGCCGAAGCTGGCACCCTGGATGCCCACGAAGAAGCGTGCGGCCATGTCGCGCAGCAGCGCATCGAGGTCCGGGTCCTCGACCGGGACACAGGCCATGTCGTCGTAGTCGACCCACTTCATGTCGGCGTGCTTGAACGACTCCCCGGGCGGGAAGACGTACTGCATGGCCTGGTAGGTCGTCGGCCGCTTGGGGTCGTCGGGGTTCTCGGCGATCAGGACGGTGCACTCGATGCCGTCGATGTACTCCTCGATGAGGGCGGCCCCGTGGCGGCTGATCATCTTGCGCGCCTGACGCTTGAGCCCAGCCGGCGTCACGACGCGTGAGTTGCGGCTGAGATCCACGCTGGCGTAGCTGCTGTAGTGCTTGACGAAGAGGGGGAAGGTCAGCGTCTTGGCGGCGCGCGCCACGTCGGCCTCGGTGCGTGCCGTGACCGAGCGCGGGGCGCCGAGGCCGAGGACGCGGCACACACGCTTCATCTCGTCGCGGGAGGGCTCGTAGAAGACGGACGTGGCGCCCGTGAAGGGGACGCCGTGGGCCTCGAGGGTCTGGACGACTTCGATGCCCGGCGAGAGCTCGTCGGCGGCTCCGTCGCACAGGTTGAAGTACACGTCGAAGCCCTGCTCGATCAGCTCGGTGACGCGCGCCACGCTCGTGTCGCGTCCCGTCAGGGCCTCCACGTGCCAGCGGGCCTCCGGCAGGAACGGTCGCGGGTCGCAGGGCCAGTCGTCCTCCGCGAACGGGACGGCGTCGAGTTCCTGCGTGGTGAGCAGGCAGACGCGCATGCCCTCGAACGGAGGCATGCGGTGACGGGAGCGCTTGCGGGCCATACGGGATGCTCGCACGCCCCCGGCTCCCGGTCACGAACCACGGCGTGCAGAGAGCCCCGCCGCCTGCGACACTGCCGCCATGGAAGACCACGCCGAAACGCAAGACCAAGCCGACCCTGAAGACGAAGCCTACGAGCAAGCGCTCGCCGCGGCGGCCGAGCAGCGCGCGAGCTTCGACGCCGTGGCCGATCTCTACGCCCGCACGCGCCCCGAGGTGCCGGCGGACGCGGTGGAGGAACTCTGGCAGCAGCTCCAGCTGGGCGACGGGGCCCACGTGCTGGAGGTGGGCGCGGGTACGGGGCAGCTCACCCGGCACCTGCTCGAGCGCGGCGCCGAGGTCACGTGCG
The DNA here is from genome assembly GCA_029213105.1 of Planctomycetota bacterium. GTDB lineage: Bacteria > Planctomycetota > PLA2 > PLA2 > JAEUHO01 > JAHEIK01. The sequence goes on along the minus strand of JARGNS010000265.1, from coordinate 773 downwards.
TGGAGCCCGGCGTCCAGCTCGCCGGCCTCTGCGAGCGTGAGCTCGGTGGTCCCCGGCTTCACATGGACGTGACCACCTTCGAGGAGTGGGATCAGGGGGAACGGCAGTTCGACGCCCTTGTCGCCTGCCAGGCGGCCCATTGGGTCGACCCGTACCTCTTCGTGGATCGCGCCGGCGATGCGCTCCAGCCTCGCGGCGGGCTCGGCCTGCTCTGGCATCTCGACCTCTCCGAGGGCACGGAGTTCTGGGTCGCCACCCAGCCCCTCTACGACCGCTACCTGCCGGACGTGAAGGAGAAGCCCCCGCACACGATCCCCCTGTACGTCGCGGCCTACACCGACGTGCTGCGCGACGACGCGCGCTTCGGCCCCCCCGACCGCAAGGAGATCCCCTGGCGTCGGACGTTCGACAAGGACACCTACCTCGGCTGGCTCCAGACGAACTCTCCCGTGCGCATGCTCTCCGACGAGGATCGAACCGCGTTCGTGGAAGGCCATGCCAAGGTGATCGACGACTTCGGGGGGAGCGTGGAGCGCATCTACGAGACGGTCGTGCTCACGACCCACATGGAAGAGTGGTAGCCGCACCCGTTCGTCGGACGGCGCGCGCCGCCGCGGCATGACCGCGCCCTGGAGGAGGCCCTGATGCGTATCGTCGGCTTGATCACGTTGTGGGTCGTGGCGTGCGTCCCGCTCTCGGGCGCCGACGCCTGCTGCATGGTGCCGTTCGAGTACCCGGGCGACGTCGACCAGAGCGTGCAGGAAGTCGTCGTG
>JARGNS010000264.1:3072-5673 GCA_029213105.1 Planctomycetota bacterium | reverse complement strand
CTGATTGCGGCGGGTGTGGGCGGTTGGCTCATCTTCGGCGGCGCTGACGCCGAGAACGACGGCGACTACGGCGACAGCAGCGTCGAGGACGATGGTGAGCGCGCCGGCCCCGGGCTGAAGGGCGCGGCAGGCGGCACCAAGGGTGTGCCGCGCGTGCCGACCGACATCCGCGGCCGCGGCATGATCCAGGGCGTGACGCGTCGTGGCGGTGAGGCCGTCGTGGAGACCGTCGAGCTGCGCCAGGAGATCGATCCGAGCAACCCGTTCAAGGGCGGCGCGGAGACGCAGTTCATCGCCCGCCTGCTCGATGGCGGCATGTCGGGCAAGGAGGTCATCGCCCGGGCCACGACCGGGGAGGATGGCGTCTTCAAGTTCCGCGGGCTGGCGCCGGGTCTCTACGAGATCCGCGCTACGGCCGAGGACGGTGCCATGGGCTTCGCCTCGGCGAGTCTGCCGGCGGCCGGCGCACGCGTCGAAGCGCTGGTCGACATCCCCGAGGGCGATCAGGTCCTGAAGGGACGCATCACCTACGCGGACGGCAAGGCCTTCCGCGGCACCGTGCTGATGGCCATGGGCAACGCCTTCGCCATGATGATGGGCGGCACCTCGAAGAGCATGCCGGCCTATACGGATGAAGAAGGCCGCTTCGCGATCGCCGGCCTCTCCCCCGGCCAGTACCAGGTGTCGGCGCTCCTGCCGGGCGTGATGCGCGTCATGGGCGCGCCGATCAAGGTCCCCTTCACCGGGGAGTACACGCTGACGATCAATGCGGCCGGCAAGGAGGTGAAGGGCACCGTCATCGACGCGGAGACCGAGGAACCGGTCGCCGGGGCCACGATCTTCGGTGGCGGCGGCAACCCGGAATCCGACTTCGCGATCTTCACCACGAAGAGCGACGCGAGCGGCGCCTTCACGATGACGCTGCCGGTCGGCCGCGGCGGCGGCATGTTCGTGCGCGCGGACGGCTACGCCGGGCAGACCCTGGACTTCAATTCCAGTGCGCCGTCCGATGGCCTGACCGTCTCGCTCCTGCGTCTGGCGATGCTCTCCGGGCGCGTCACGGCCCAGGAGGGGGGCGCGGCCATCGCGGGCATCACCGTGTTCGCCATGGGCGGCCGCGGCCGCGGCATGATGCCGACACCGCGCACGGCCATGACCGATGCCGATGGCCGCTACACGGTGGAGGGCGTCGATCCGGGCGCCGTCAAGGTCTGGGCCGTCGGCGCCAGCCAGGTATCCGTGGGCATGAGTGGCACGGTCATGGGCAACACGAACACGCCCTACAGTGCCGAGCTCGAGCCCGGCGAAACGGGCGAGCTCGACCTCGAGACCGTGGCGGCCGGCAAGGTCGCGGGGCGGGTCCTGACCGAGTCCGGCCAGGCGGTACCGGGCGCGGTGGTCCAGGCTGCCAGCGGCAGCGGGGGGCCCGGCATGATGGCCAGCCTGCTCGGGCTGGGCGCTTCCTGGGGCTCGGCCGTGACGGACGCCGAGGGCGCGTACGCCATCGACGTGCTCGTGCCGGGCGGCAAGTACAAGATCACCGCCAAGGCCCCGGATCACCCGACGGCTACGTCGTCGGAGTTCGTCGCCGTGGGCGGCAAGACCGAGGCGGTCGACGTGCGCATGAAGGCGCCGCGCTGGATCGAGGTCACGGTCGTGGACGCGGCGGGCGGCAAGCCCGTCGCCGGCGCGGGCATCCTCGCCGTGCCGGAGGACGGCAGCCCCGCGGTCATGATGGAGATGCTCGGTGGCGGCGCCATGTGGACCACCACGGCGGATGGCACCGTGCGCGTCGGGCCCTTGCCGGACGGCAAGCACAAGACGCAGGTCAAGGCACCCGGGTTCATCGACCACGATGAGACCGAGGTCGAGGCGGGCGCCACGGCACCCGTTCGGGTCGAACTCCAGCGTGGGCTCGTGCTCGCCGGGCGCCTCGAGCTGCCCGAGGGCGTGCCCTTCCAGAGCGTGCGCGTGAACGTCAACCGCAGCGGCCCCGACGGTTGGTTCAGCAGCCGCCCGCCGGTCCAGGCCGACGGCACCTGGCGCGTCGACACCATCGAGCACGAAGGCGAGTACAAGGTCAGCGCCAACGGCCGTTGGCAGGAACGCACGTTCGCTGGCGAGACCACGGCCGAGACCGGCGACGAAGCCGTCGTCGTCAAGCTGCTCGAGAACACGAAGGCGGAGGGCGAGGCGCTCACCGTCACGGTCGTGGACCAGGACGGCAAGCCGGTGCCGGCGGGCCGCGTCGAACTCACGGCGTTCCGCGGCGACAACGGCACATCGTCCAGCCGCACGCGACTCAACGGCGGGCAGGCGCAGTTCCGTGGGTTCAACGCCGAGGGCGAGATCTACGTCGAGGTGTACGAGCTGATCGGCAGCAAGCGTGGGGCCACGATCCAAGGCCCCGTCACGTTCCAGGACGGCAAGCTGGAGGTGCGCCTCGGCGCCCCGCTGAGCATCCAGGGCCTGGTGACCGATCAGGACGGCAAGGCCGTCCCGGGCGTGAAGGTGACGGCGCAGGCCGTGCACCCCCGCGGCAAGAACGGGCGTGGCGGCCAGGAGCATGGCTCGAGCACGACGGGGACGGACGGCCGCTTC
>JARGNS010000264.1:0-3062 GCA_029213105.1 Planctomycetota bacterium | reverse complement strand
GGTGAAGGCCCTCGGTGAGCTCGAGTACCGCCTCGCCTTCGTGGCGCCGCCGGACTACACGCCGGTCGAGAGCCAGAGCGCGCGCGCCGGCGCGTCGGGCATCGCCGTCTCCCTCACCATGGGGCAGCGCGCGAAGGTCACGGTCCTGGACTTCGATGGCAAGCCCGTCCCGGGCTGCTACGTGTGGGTCGCGCGCCTGGACAGCGACGGCAACGCCATCAATGCCGGCCGCAACTGGGACGGCAGCAACCAGACGGGCAGCGACGGGACCCTCATCCTGCGCGGTCTGCTCGCGGACGAGCTCTACAACCTGACCGTGCACACCCCCGGCGGGCGTGAGGACCTGAAGCGCATCGAGCGCAAGAAGTGGAAGCCGGGCGATGAGACGCTGCGCTTCGTGCGGGCCTACAGCATCACGGGCAGCGTGGTCGACCAGCACGGCAAGCCCGTCGTCGGCGCGCGGGTCCAGCACCGCAAGGTCGGCTCGAAGGACTGGACCGGCTGGGCGCAGACCGACAAGAAGGGCGCGTTCAAGATGGACCAGCTGGAGTCGGGCTCCTACGACCTCCGGGCGTCGAGTGGTCGCATGGGCATGATCACGAGCGCGCAGCCGGGGGTCGAGCCCGCCGAGCAGCCGGGCGTGGTTCGCGCCCGCGCCGGGGCGAAGGGCGTCAAGCTCACGGTCGACCTCGGGCAGCGCCTCGTCGTCACCCTCCGCGGTGGCAAGGCCGGAGACCAGCAGAGGCGCACGGCATCCCTGCGTCCCCTCGAGGGGGGAAGCGTGCTGCAGGGCACGTGGAAGAGCAGCGCGAAGATCGAGTTCCAGGGCCTGCAGGAGGGCAAGAAGTACGCCCTCTGGGTTGGCGGACTCGACGACGGCCGGTATGCCGCCCTCGAGAGCGTGGACACCTCCGGCGGGGAGCTGGGCGTCGAGACCGAGGCGGGCGGCGTCATCGAGGGCAAGCTCAAGCTGCCCGCTGGCGTCAGCGTGCAGGGGCTGCATGTGAGTGCGGGCAACCGCCATGGCCAGACCGCGACGGCACGCGTCGACATCGCGGCGGGGACCTTCCGCCTGGAGGGACTGCCCCACGACAGCACGTGGTCGCTCTCGGCCATCGGCTGGCAGCAAGGTGGCACGCAGTACCGCGGCAGCGGCAGCGGCACGACCGGTGGCACGGTCACGATCGAGCTCAAGAAGCGCTAGCAGCTGCCGAAGATCCAGCCGTCGCACGGCTGTTTGTTTCCTGTTCGCCGCGGGGGGCTTGAGTCCACCCGTCCGACGGCCGAAAGGGTCTCGTGAGGCGCCCGCCACGGGCCAAGGAGCCGAGATCCATGCCGACCGAGGACCCCGAGACCGTTCTGAACCTGAGGCGACTCGAAGAGTCCGCCGGGGGGGATCGTTCGTTGATGCTCGAGCTCGTCTCGCTCTACCTGGCCGACTCCGACGCCAAGCTGCCGGGGCTTCTCGCCGCCGCCGATGAGACCGAGTTGCACCGCATGGGTCGTGTCGCCCACGGGCTCAAGGGCTCCTCGGCCGCGATGGGCTGTGAAGAAGCGGCGCGCGCGTTCCGGGTTGTCGAGGAAATGGGCCGTGCGGGTGAGACGCACGGACTCGACGGGGCGGTTCGCGATGCCCAGGCCGCATGGCGGCGTGCGTGCGAACGGCTGCGAAGCCTTGCGGCCTGAGCGAGTCCGACCTGTGGGGGGTGCAATGCGGATCTTGATTGTCGATGATGACCCTGTCGCGCGGCGGATCCTCGAGGACGCCGTCGGCGGCCTCGGGCACACCGTGCATGTCGCGCACGACGGCCGCGAGGCCTGGGACCTCCTCTCGCACGAGCCTGTCGACGTCCTCATGACCGACTGGGTCATGCCGGAGATGGACGGCCTCGAGCTGTGCCAGCGTGTTCGCGCGCGTACCGACGCGCCTTTCATGTACGTGATGCTGGTCACGGAGCGCAGCACCACGGACGACGTCGTCGACGGCATCATGGCCGGCGCCAATGACTTCCTCACCAAGCCCTACGAACGTGCGGAGCTGCGGGCGCGGCTGCACGCGGCCCAGCGCGTCGTCGAGTTGGAGCGCTCGCTCGCCGAGCGTGTGCACGAACTCGAGAGCGCGCTGAGCGAGGTGGCCACCCTGCGCCGGCTGTTGCCGATCTGCATGTACTGCCACAGCATCCGCAACGAGAAGCAGGTCTGGGACGAGATCGAGGAGTACCTGCGCGATCACGCCAATGCCGACTGCACGCACTCGATCTGCCCGACGTGCTACGACCACCGGGTGCGGCCCATGCTCGACGAGATGAAGAGCGAGCAGAAGGCCTCGTAGTCCTCACCGGCGCGGGCGGCCTCCGCGTCGTCAGTCGGTCAGGACCACGGTGTCCCGGCCGCGGGTGGCGCGCTTGAGGAAGAGGATGCCGAACGAGGTGTCCACGTGCCGACCCCATCCTCCGTGGGTCGCATGCTGCATCGCGAGCAGCAGGTCGGCGCCCTCCTTGTACCAATCGTGCCCGCCGAGCCAGCGGGTGCCCGTGAGCATGCCCATGCGCTCGAGGCCGTACAGGTAGTACAAGTGGTGTGCCTTGCGCGGGTGGTCCGGGTTCTCGGTGACCGTGAACCTGGCCTGCATCCACGCCAGGCCATCGCGGATCGCGTCCCGCGACTTCTTGCGGTCGTTGCCCTTGAACTTGCGTGTGCGCCAGAGGCCCTCCTGGCAGATCGCCAGGCACGCGATGCCGGCCGTGGTCATGGAGCCCGTGGCCGGCACGTTCCAGAGCGTGTTCTCGCCGAGGGGGCCGTTCTTCTTGTGGGTCGTGTAGTGGAAGCCTCGCTGCTGCGCCTGCTCCTTGGAGCTGTAGGCATAGCCGTCGCGCAACGCCTTGCGGCGCAACTCGATCTTCTCGCCGCGGACGTCCTGGTGCTCGAGCAGGGCGCGCAGGGCCGTCTGCCACACGGCGCCCTTCACCTTGAAGCCGCAGTCGGCCGCGGCGCGCAGTCCCAGCAGGGCGTACTGCACGTTGGAGAGGTCGCGCGCGGTGATCGTCGCGTCGGCGGGCTCG
>JARGNS010000263.1 GCA_029213105.1 Planctomycetota bacterium | reverse complement strand
CGGGGGATCCCGAGGGCTAGCCCCGATCCGGCAACCGGGTCCAAGGGGTACCAGGGTCCCTGGAGTACCCTGGCCCCCGATGAGCGAAACCTCCGACCGCTGGTCCGTCACCCTCGCCGGGGAGACCCTGCTGGGGCGCTACCGCGTGGAGCGCATGATCGGCGGCGGCGGCATGGCCAACGTCTACCTGGCCCAGGACGAGCAACTCGAGATCCCGGTCGTCGTGAAGGTGCCCCACACCGCGTTTCTCGCCGAGGCGGGCTTCCGGGAGCGCTTCGATCGCGAGACGCGTGACCTCGTCACGCTGCAGCATCCGCACATCGTGCGGATCCTGGCCCGGGGCGAGCACGAGGGCCTGCCCTTCCTCGTCATGCAGTTCCTGCAGGGGGGCAGCCTGGGCGATCGCATGCGCAAGGCCAAGGGGCCGATGCCCTTCGCCGACGTGGAGCCGTGGGTACGCGACATCGCGAAGGCGCTCGACTTCATCCATGTGCGCGGCATCGTCCACCGCGACATCAAGCCCGACAACGTGCTCTTCGACGAGTACGGGCATGCCTTCCTCTCCGACTTCGGCATCGCCAAGGCGGTGGGCGGTGCGGACACGGGGCTGACCGTCACCGGCGCCACGCCCGGCTCGCCCGCGTACATGGCGCCGGAGCAGCCGCGCATCAGTGCCCTCACCGGACAGTCCGATCAGTACTCGTACGCCGCCGCGCTCTACGAGGCGCTCTCCGGGCGGCCGACGTTCGAAGGCGAGACGGCGGTCGACGTGCTCATCCAGAAACAGAGCAAGCTTCCGGCGCATCTCGCCGAGACCACCCCGGCGATTCCGCGGACGGCCGCGAACGCGATCATGCGGGGGCTCGCGAAGGACCCGGAGGAGCGCTTCGCCTCCTGCACCGCCTTGGTCGAGGCCATGTTCGCCGACGGCGCGGCGGCGCCCGCGCCGCGCCCGGCGTCCGGGGTGCGCCCGGCGCCGCGTGTGGCGCCTTCGCCGACGACCGTGCTGCCGGAGCGCGCACCGGCGGCCGCGGTACCTGCGGCCCCGACCCCGCGGACGGAATCCGTCGGACGCACGGCGACCCTCAGCGGCGCGACCAAGGCCCTGTGGGTCGTGTTCGCGCTCGTCGTGGCCGTGCCCGTCGCGTTCCTGGCGCTGTCCCGGGACGACACCCCGGAGGGCAGCGTGGATACCGCCGAGCGCGGTGCGGAATCGCAGACGCCCGCCGAGGGGCCCAAGGACGGCGAGATCGGCGCGTTCCACTCGCCCAAGCCCCCCAAGGACGAGGACCCGGGACTGCCGCCGGCCGTGGCGAAGGAGGGGGCGGCCCGTCGGGACGCGGCGCTGGTCGGGTCCTACGTGCTCGACCGCCCGGCCTTCGAGGGCATGCTGCGCAAGGCGCGGAGTGCGAGCAAGGGCCGGCCGAAGCCGCCGCGGGGCGTGGGCAACTGGGCCGACATGGAGCGCGCGGCGAAGAGCGGCATGGACGTGACCCTGCGCGCCGACGGCACGTTCCGGTTGCTGCCGCCCGGACGGCCGGGCAAGGAGCCGGCGGCTCTCGAAGGTACGTGGCAGCGCATGGACGATGTCGTCGTGCTCAAGCCCTCCTCGACGAGTGCGGCCAAGCGCGGCCCGCGCGTGTTCGAGTTGCGCATGCGCGCAGGCGGCGGCCTCGTCTTCGTGTTCGGCAAGATGAGCATCCCCCTCGCGAAGCGGTAGCGCTACTCTGGCGGCCATGAGCCACGAGACCATCGAGACGCTGCTGGACGAGGACCGCCGCTTTCCCCCTTCGGAGGCCTTCGCGGCCGCCGCCAACGTGAATGACCCGGCCATCTACGAGGCCGGGGAAGACATCGAGGCGTTCTGGGAGAGCCACGCCAAGACGTTTACCTGGTTCGAGCCATGGACCAAGGTGCTCGAGTGGGACCTGCCCTTCGCCAAGTGGTTCGTCGGCGCGAAGACCAACATCACCGTCAACTGCCTCGACCGCCACGTGGAAGGGGGCAAGGCCGACAAGACCGCCTTCATCTGGGAGGGCGAGCCTGGCGACGAGCGCATCTTCACCTACGCCGAACTCCTCAAGGAGGTCTGCCGTTTCGCGAATGCCCTGCGCGCCCTCGGCGTGCAGAAGGGCGATCGGGTGACGCTCTACCTCGGCATGGTGCCCGAGCTCGCCATCGCCGTGCTGGCCTGCGCGCGCATCGGCGCGCCGCACTCCGTCGTGTTCGGCGGCTTCAGCCCGGACTCCCTGCGCGAGCGCATCAAGGACTCCGACTCCAAGGTCCTGATCACCGGCGACGGTGCCTGGCGGCGCGGAGGCGTCGTGCCCCTGAAGGCCAATGCCGACATCGCGCTCGAGGAGACCCCCGGGGTCGAGCACGTGGTCGTCGTCCAGCGCATCGGTGCCGAGAAGGCCCCCGTGCCCATGCAGGCCGGACGCGATCACTGGTGGCACGAGCTCGTGGCCGACGCGGCCGACACCTGCGAGCCCGAGGTCATGGATGCCGAGGACCTGCTCTTCATCCTCTACACCTCCGGCACGACCGGGCACCCCAAGGGCATCGCGCACACCACGGGCGGCTACATGGTCGGCACGGCGATGACCCACCGCTGGGTCTTCGATATCAAGGACGACGACGTCTACTGGTGCACGGCCGACATCGGCTGGGTCACGGGGCACAGCTACATCGTCTACGGCCCGCTCGCCAACGGCTGCACCAGCGTCATGTACGAGGGGGGGCCGGACCATCCCGGCAAGGACCGCTTCTGGGACATCGTCGAGCGCCGCGGGGTGACGATCTTCTACACGGCGCCGACGGCCATCCGCGCCTTCATGGGGTGGGGGGACGAGCACCCGAAGTCGCACGATCTGTCGTCGCTGCGACTGCTCGGCAGCGTGGGGGAGCCGATCAACCCCGAGGCGTGGATGTGGTATCACGACACGATCGGCGGCGGCCGCTGCCCGATCGTGGACACGTGGTGGCAGACCGAGACGGGCGGCATCATGATCAGCCCGTTGCCCGGCCTCACGACGAACAAGCCCGGCTCTGCGGCGCGCGCGCTTCCCGGCATCCACGTGGATGTCGTCGATGAGGAAGGCAACCACGTCGACGCCCCCGGGGGCGGCCTGCTCGTCATCCGCAAGCCGTGGCCCTCGATGCTGCGCGGCATCTACGGCAACCCCGAGCGCTACAAGGACGTGTACTGGTCGAAGTTCGACGGCCTCTACTTTGCGGGCGACGGCGCGAAGCTCGACGAGGACGGCTACTACTGGCTGCTCGGTCGCGTGGACGACATCATGCTCGTCTCGGGCCACAACATCAGCACGATGGAGGTCGAGTCCGCGCTGGTGGACCACCCGGCCGTGGCCGAGTCTGCCGTCGTGGGGCGCACCCACGCCGTGAAGGGACAGGCCATCGCGGCCTTCGTCACCTTGATGGGAGGCGCGGAGCCGTCGGAGGAGGCGCGCGCGGAGATTCGCCAGCACGTGGCCGCGAAGATCGGCCCCATCGGTCGACCGGACGACGTCTACTTCGCGCCGGCCCTGCCCAAGACGCGCAGCGGGAAGATCATGCGCCGGCTCCTGCGAGACATCGCCGAGGGCCGCGAGGTCGGGGACACCACGACGCTGGCCGATCCTGGCGTCGTCGACACCCTGCGCGCCCAATACGAGAAGCACAGGTCGTAGCGATGCGTGTCGCCGTCACGGGAGCCACCGGCTTCGTCGGCCGGCATCTGTGCCCCGCGCTGCGGGAGGCCGGTCACGAGGTCGTGGCCCTCGTGCGTCCCAAACCGGGCCGCGATCTCGCCGAGGTGGGGGCGCGCCTGGGGGGTGTGGAGGCGCGGGCCTACGACGGCTTCGATGCGGGCAGCACCCAGGAGGCGCTCGCGGGCTGCGAGGCCGTCATCAACCTGGCCGGCGAGAACATCCTCGGGCAGCGTTGGAGCGAGGCGTTCCTCGCGCACTGTCGAGCCAGTCGGGTGGACACGACCCGCGCGCTCGTCGAGGCGCTGGGCGCCATGGATCAGCCGCCGCGCATCCTGCTCGGGGCCTCCGCGATCGGTTGGTACGGAACCCACGCGCCGGAGGTCGAGATCACCGAGGCCAGTTCGCAGGGGACGGACACCCTGGCGCGCCTGTGCATCGACTGGGAGCAGGCCACCCGCGGTGCCGAGGCGCTGGGGACCCGCGTCGTGCTGTTGCGCATCGGCATCGTGCTCGGGCCCGGCGGCGGTGCGCTGGCCAAGATGGAGCGGCCCTTCCGTCTCGGCCTGGGGGGGCGTCTGGCCAGCGGCCGCCAGATCATGTCGTGGGTCCACCTCGACGACACGGTCGGGCTGATCCGCTTCGCGCTCGAGACCGAGGCCGTGACCGGGCCGCTCAATGTCACCGCCCCCGAGCCCGCCAGCAACGCCGACCTCACGCGCGCCTTGGCAGCCCAGCTTGGGCGTCCCGCGTTCCTGCCCGTGCCCGCCTTCGCATTGAAGCTGCTCTTCGGCGAGGGGGCGCACGTGCTCTTGACGGGCGCGCGAGTGCTGCCCGCCGTCGCGGCGCAGGCCGGCTACAGCTTCGCGCACCCGACCCTGGGCGCGGCGCTGGAGAACCTCTACCCGCGCTGACGGGGGACGCGGAAGCTACTTGTCGCGCGCCCGCGGCGGAGCGCCTTGCGGTGCGGCGGCGCCGGCCGGCTTGCGGCCGAACGGCTCGAGCTTGAGCTTGGCGTCCGCGGCGAAGACGACCCGCTGGCGCAGGCTGCGCGGGTCGGCCAGGTCATCGAAGCGGATCGTCCACGTCACCGTGCGGCCGTCGTCGGCCAGCGTGCCGTCGTGCTGCAGCACCCGCGTGGGGAACACGAGCGTGCGGCGGATGACCAGCGCGCCGAGGGAGGCCCGGTACGGCTCCAGGAGCTTGCGCCGGAAGTCGAGCAGCGTCTTGCGGGCGGCCGGCTCCAACTCCTCGTCGTCGCCGAGGCTGCGAGCCTCGAGCTGCCAGGCCTTGCCTTCGCGCACGGACCAGAGGGCCGCTTCGGCATCGTCGATGAAGCCGCCCTCATAGAGGGCCTCGAGGGAGGCGAACGTCCCCTTGAGGACATAGCGACGCGTGCCCTCCTTGGCGGCGGAGCGTGTCGTGACCACGTCGGAGATGCCCTCCGTGGCGCCGAGCTCCTCGAGTCGCACCTTCGGATCGAGGACGCCGAAGGGATCGATGGGCCGGGCATCCTCGTCTTCGCCGAGGCCGCTGGTGCGCTCCTTGAGCTGCCGCCGGGCCAAGGTCAGCTTGGCGAGATCGACGGTGACGCTCTCCGTGAAGGTGCCTCCACCGGTCGCGCCGATCTGCGCCTGGTTGTCGACGTCCAGGCAGCCCGTGGTCAGCAGGAGCAGGGCTGCGGCCAGCAGGGCGGCGGGCCGCAGGAACGGGCGGGCGTTGATCGAACGCGGCGTCACTCCTTGTGCACCCGCGCGCGCAGGGCCACCGCCGTCTTCGGGGCAATGGCGCCGACGGCCGCCGCGGCCGTGATCAGGTCGAGCCGCTCGTCGATCGCCGGATCGAAGTCGCCCTCGGCATTCTCGATCCGCTCCCAGGTCTGGCGCAGCTCCTCGCGCGTGAGGACGCCCGCGCGGAAGAGCTCCTCGGCGAGGTGCAGGCGCGTCAGTCGTCGGCTGGGCTTGCCCT
>JARGNS010000262.1:1374-5685 GCA_029213105.1 Planctomycetota bacterium | reverse complement strand
CTGGCCGGCGGCTACATCCTCTACGACACCAGCAACGTGCTGCACCACTACCCGAAGAGCCGCTACGTGGGTGCCGCCCTGGCGCTCTTCTCCTCGGTCGCACTCATGTTCTGGTACGTGATCTCGCTCTTCCTCAGCCGCGACTGATCGCGGCCAGCCGCCAGGGCCGGATTTCGCCTGTCCGTCCCTGCGGGGCACGGGAGTTCCTTGGGCACAACCCAAGGAGTCCCTCCCATGTCTCTCAAGCTCTTCCTCTCCGCGACCGCCCTCATGGCGGCCGGTGCCGCGCTCACCGTCTTCGCCCTGTGCATCGTCTCCGTCGGGGAGACGTCCTCGGCGGCGGCCGAAGCGGCCACGGCGCCCAAGGCCGGCGACAGGGTCGCCTTCGAGATCGCCTTCAAGACCCACCTCGACATGGATCTTCCCGAGCAGGACGCGTTCATCGAGCGCGAGCCGGGCTCCGGCAAGCTCTACCGCGTCACCAAGGGTGACCACGACATGAAGGCGCCGCTCTTCCGCACGGCGCACCCCGTCAAGCATGACCCCTTCGATCCGAAGGCTGTCGGCCCCTACGAGAAGGGTGAGGCCCTCGGCGTGACCCTCGGCGAGTGGCTGCGGCATCGCGGCACCGGCGTCTACACGTACGAAGACGGCGTCGGCACCCTCGACCTCGAGTTCTCGGGCCTGGTACCCGGTGGCGTCTACACGATGTGGCATGCCTTCATGGCCCTGCCGCCGACCCAGCCCTTCTCGGGCGCACTCGAGCTTCCGCTCGGCGCCCGCGACGGCTCGGAGAGCGTGTTCGTCGCCGACGCCGAGGGCAAGGCGAAGTTCGTTCACAGCTTCAAGCCCGGCTTGGAGATGTCGGATGTCTGGACCACGTCGATGCTCGCCATCAACTACCACAGCGATGGCAAGACCTACGGCGGCCTGCCCGGCGACTTCGGCCTGAACGCGCACATCCCGCTGTTCGTGATGCTCCCCAAGCGCGCAGGGCTGGACTAGTCATGCGCCGCGCCCTCGCCTCCCTCCTCGCGACCGCCGTGCTTGCCACGGCGGTCGCGCTCGACACCTCGCACCTGGAGGCCGCTCGCGACCTCCCGGCACCGGCGCGCGACGGCGCGTACTACGACGCAGGCTCGCCCCCGCCCGCCAAGGTGGAGCTGGGGCGCATGCTCTTCTTCGACCAGCTGCTCAGCGGCAATCGCAACATCGCCTGTGCGACCTGCCACCACCCCGAGCACGCGGGCACCGACGGGCTCGCGCTCGGCCTCGGTGAGGGCGCGACGGGCCTCGGCTCCGAACGCCGCACCGGCGCCGACCTCGCCCCCGGCGTGCATGGCCGCGTGCCGCGCAATGCCCCGGCCCTCTTCAACCTGGGCGCACGGGAGTTCACCCGCTTGTTCCATGACGGTCGCGTCGAAGCGGACCCCGAGGGTTTCTTCGACGGCGGCTTCATCACGCCGGCGAAGTGGAAGCTCCCCACCGGGCTGGACAACGTCCTCGCCGCGCAGGCCATGTTCCCCGTGACCTCGCCCGTCGAGATGGCCGGCCAGAAGGGCGAGAACGAGCTCGCCGACGCCAAGGCGCTCAACAAGGCCGCGGGCCCGGGCGGGGTCTGGGACCTCCTCGCGCAGCGGCTGCGCGGCGTGCCGGAGTACGTGCGCCTGTTCCAGGAGGCCTACCCCGCCGCGGTCCGCTCAGCGGCCGACATCACGTACGTGCAGGCGGCCAATGCGATCGCCGCGTTCCAGACCACGGCGTTTCGCGCCGACGACAGCCCCTTCGATCGCCACCTGCGGGGTACGACCCCCTTGACCGGCGCCGCGAAGCGCGGCCTGGATCTCTTCTACGGCAAGGCCGCGTGCAGCTCGTGCCACGCGGGCACCTTCCAGACCGACCACGAGTTCCACGCCATCGCCATGCCCCAGATCGGACCGGGCAAGGCCGATGGCCGCGACGCGAGCTACTACGACGCCACCGGAGAGCAGGCGTTCCTCGAGGACCTCGGCCGCGGTCGGGTGACCGTGCGCGCCCGCGACCACTACCGCTTCCTCACGCCCTCGCTGCGCAACGTCGCGCTCACGGGCCCGTGGGGCCACGCCGGCGCGTACGACTCCCTCGAGGCTGTCGTCCGCCACCACCTCGATCCCGTGACGCAGCTCGATCGCTACCGCTTGCCGCAAGGACTCCTGCCCGCGCTGCCGCGGGTGGCCGAGCTGGTGGCGGACGGCGACGCCCTGCGCCAGACCTGGCTCGCCCCCGTGCGCTTCGCTGCATTCCAGCAGCGCGATGCGTGGGTCCAGAGCCGCGACAGCCTGCGCGCCGCGGTGGCCGCGGCCAACGAGCAGCCCGTGGTGGCGCTGGCGGACGAGGAGGTCGCCGACCTGCTCGCCTTCCTCCACGCCCTGACCGACGAACGCAGCCGCAATCTCGGCCACCTCGTCCCCGAGCGCGTGCCGAGCGGCCTGCCCGTCAGCGACTGAACCGCCCTTGGAGAACGACCATGGAACTGCCCCGCCCCCGCCTCGAGCGCGCCGTCGCCGGCTGGCTCGCCCACCACGCCCAGGACCTCCAGCGTGTCGGACTCGGCATCGTCTTCCTGTGGCTTGGCGCCCTGAAGTTCGTCCCGGGGCTCTCCCCCGCCGAAGCGCTCATCGCCGCGACCGTCGGCTGGGCGGTCGATCCGCAGCTGTTCCTGCCCGTGCTTGCGGCGTGGGAATGCCTCCTCGGCATCGGGCTCATCGCCCACCGCGCCCCCCGCGCGACGCTGCTGATGATGTTCGCCCACATGGGTGGCACGTTCATGCCCCTGGTCGCCTGTCCGGAGCTCGTGTGGACGAGCGCCCCCTTCGGCTTCACCCTCGAGGGGCAGTACATCCTCAAGAACCTCGTCCTGGTGGGTGCCGGCTTGACCTTGTTCGGTCGGCTAGCATCGCCGGCGGATGCCCGACGGTACGCCCCCCCCCCGAGCGGATCACGCTGCCTTGACCGACTTCGTGCGCGGCGCGCGCAGGCTGTTCGTCTTGACCGGCGCGGGCTGCTCGACGGACTCCGGCATCCCCGACTATCGGGATGAAGCGGGCGCGTGGAAGCGTCCCGAGCCCATCCGCTACGCCGAGTTCGTGCGCAGCGACGCGGCCCGTCGGCGCTACTGGGCGCGCAGCATGGTCGGCTGGCCGCGCATGGCCGAGGCGCGCCCGAGCGGAGCGCACCACGCCCTGAAGGCCCTCGGCGAGGACGGCCGCATCCACCTGCTCGTGACCCAGAACGTCGACGGGCTCCACCAGCGCGCGGGCAGCACCGACGTCCTCGACCTGCACGGACGCATCGCCGACGTGGTCTGCCTCGACTGCGACGACCGCATACCGCGTGCGGCCTATCAGCACCAACTGGCGGAGGCCAACCCGGGGTGGAGCCCCGGGGAGGCGGGTACGGCGCCGGACGGCGACGCCGACCTCACGGTCGACACTTCCCGGTTCGAGGTCCCTGGCTGCGCCACCTGCGGTGGGATGCTCAAGCCCGACGTGGTGTTCTTCGGCGAGAGCGTGCCGCGCCTGCGCGTGGAGCGCGCCTATGCCGCCGTGGAAGACTGCGACGCCCTGCTGGTGGTCGGCTCGTCCCTGATGGTGTTCTCGGGCCTGCGCTTCGTGCGCGCTGCGACGAAGCAGGGCGTCCCGGTGGCCATCCTCAATCGGGGACGCACGCGCGCCGACGACGACGCCCAGCTCAAGGTCGACGCCGACTGCGGCGAGGCCCTGTTGCGCGTGCACGCGGCGCTGGCCTGAGCCGCGCGCCGACGAAGTCCCCGGCGCCGGGCGCCACCGCCGCGCCCCACAGGCCAAGACCTGCCGGCGGCGCCAGGGCCCCGCCCGAAGCGCGGGGATCGGCCGCGGCTCCGGTACTCTCCGGCCATGGGACTCACGCGCCTGCACCTGCCCGGCCCGCTGCGGCGCATCGTCTACCGCGCGTACGAGCGGAGCCTGATGAAGGACATCCGCGAGGCCCCGGTGCCGCAGCACGTCGGCTTCATCATGGACGGGAACCGCCGCCACGCGCAGGCTCGTGGGCAGCTGCCGTGGGAAGGCCACAAGCTGGGCTCGGACACCGTCGAGGCGCTCGTGGAGTGGGGTCGCGAGATCGGCGTCCGCACGATGACGCTGTACGCCTTCTCGACCGAGAACTTCGACCGCGCCGACGACGAGGTGGCCCAGCTCATGGGCCTGTTCGCCACGCGGCTCTCCGAGCTGGCGGCAGACGATCGGATCTTCGCCAACGGGGTCCAGGTGCGCGTGCTGGGTAGGACCGACC
>JARGNS010000262.1:0-1364 GCA_029213105.1 Planctomycetota bacterium | reverse complement strand
CCGACCTGCTCCCGGAGCACGTCCAGCAGGCCATCCGTCTCGTGGAGAGCGCGACGGCCCACCACGAGGGCTCGCGACTCAACTTCTGCATCGCCTACGGCGGTCGTCAGGAGATCCTCGACGCGTTCCGCAAGATCATCGTGAAGGTGCAGGCTGGCGAGCTCACGCCCGAGGCCGTCGACGAGCGCGTTCTGGGAGAGCACCTCTACACCGGCGGTGACGACCCCGACCTCATCATCCGCACGGGCGGCGAGTCCCGCCTGAGCAACTTCCTGCTCTACCAGGCGGCGTACTCCGAGCTCTTCTTCACGGACGTCCACTTCCCCTCGTTCCGCAAGGTGGACTTCCTACGCGTCATCCGCTCCTACCAACAGCGCAAGCGCCGCTTCGGGAAGTAGGGCACGGCGGCGAGGCCTTGATCGTCTCGAGCACGCCGCGGTCCAGGCTACCGGATGTTCACCGGAGCTCGACCTGCTGAGCTGAGTGGGCGTCTACGGCAAGGGAGCGCCGCCCGTGGCCCTCGCGACGATGGCGCTCATCTCCGGAAGGGCACAACACCCATGACCTCGACGCGCAACTCGGGCGCCTCCGGTCGATCCGTGTCGACGATGAGTCGACCGCGAATGACGCCGGACGATGCCGCGGGATCGAGGTGGGCCCGGACATCAACGTAGGGACCGGCGGCATCTTCCTCCACACGCGCCGAGAAGACGGGATGAGCCCTCTCCGCATCCGGGTCCAAAACGCGCGCTCTCCGAAGACTGAACCTCGTATCGGGCGTCGCGCCGAGCACACGCAGACTGGCCGAGGCGCCCCGGGCGCCATCCAAGACCCCCAGATGGAGCCGATCGGTGCTGGGGCGCACGACGGGCAGCACGGCAACCGTCGTCTCCGAGGTGGGCCACAAGGACGGAGGAAGCGTCAACTCGAACTCGAACGAGGCGCGGTGCCGGCCAGCGTCCCGCCCGACCGGAAGTTGCATGGTCAGTGTGTGGCTGCGCGCGCCGTCAGGCCGAGGTGGGTCGGTGCGGAGCTCGAAGGGTAGCGGGTGTGCGGTCTCCGGCTCGGAAGACCACCGAACTCGAACCGCCTCAGGTCGCCAGGGAGGGAGGTCCTCGGAACCGTGCAGTGTGGCGACGACACGCGCACTCCGGCCGAGCACGATGACCTGTGGCAACTGGAGATCGACCTTGATGCCCGAGACCACATGGGCCGTGATCGCGATGGTGCGGGGCGGCTGCCTCCGATTACGCGGAATCACGCGAACACGTTCGATCACCCTCCCGATGACGTTCCGTGGCTCGAGCGTCATGCGAAGCTGGGCGGTCTGTCCAGGCTCGAGAGTCCGGACGTCGGGGTAGACC
>JARGNS010000261.1 GCA_029213105.1 Planctomycetota bacterium | reverse complement strand
TGCCTTCAGGGAGCACTGCCTTCAGGGAGCACTGCCTTCAGGGAGCACTGCCTTCAGGGAGCACTGCCTTCGAGAAACACTGCCTTCAGGAAGCACTGCCTTCAGGAAGCACTGCCTTCAGGAAGCACTGCCTTCAGGAAGCACTGCTTTCAGGAAGCACTGCCTTCGAGAAACACTGCCTTCAGGAGACACTGCCCTCGGACTCGGTCCCCGGCATGCCCAGCGCCGCGCAGGTCTCGGTCTCGAGCGCGGCCATGATGTCGGCATTGTCGCGCAGGAACTGCATCGACTTGTCGCGACCCTGGCCGAGACGCGTGCCCTTGAACGAGAACCAGGCGCCGCTCTTCTCGGCGATGCCTGCGTCCACGGCCAGGTCCAGCAGGTCGCCGACCCGGTCGATGCCCATGCCGAAGCGGATGTCGAACTCGGCAAGGCGGAAGGGCGGCGCGATCTTGTTCTTCACGACCTTCACGCGGGTGCGGTTGGCCACGACCACGTCGCCCGGGCCCTTGATGGAGCCGATGCGGCGCATGTCCAGGCGGACCGACGCGTAGAACTTCAAGGCGTTGCCGCCCGAGGTCGTCTCGGGGCTGCCGAACATCACGCCGATCTTCATGCGGATCTGGTTCGTGAAGAGCACGCAGGTGTTCGACTGGTGGATGGCGCCGCTGAGCTTGCGCAGGGCCTGGCTCATCAGGCGGGCCTGCAGGCCGACGTGACGGTCGCCCATCTCGCCGTCGATCTCGGCCTTGGGCACGAGTGCCGCGACGGAGTCGATCACGACCACGTCGACCGCGTTGCTGCGGATGAGCGTCTCGGCGATCTCCAGGGCCTGCTCACCATTGTCCGGCTGGGAGACGAGCAACTCGTCGAGGTTCACGCCGAGGGACTTGGCGTAGCTGGAGTCGAAGGCGTGCTCGGCATCGATGAAGGCGCAGATGCCGCCCGCCTTCTGCGCGTTCGCGACGACGTGGGAGCACAGGGTCGTCTTGCCGGAGGACTCCGGGCCGTAGATCTCGGTGATGCGGCCGCGCGGGATGCCGTAGCCGCCGAGGGCGAGGTCCAGGGAGACGCTGCCGGTGGAGATGCCCTCGACCTTGAGCGCGTTGCCGTCGCCCAGGGTCATGATCGAGCCCTTGCCGTAGTTGCGCTCGATGGTGCCGAGTGCGCTGTCCAGCGCCTGCTTGCGGGCCTTCTCCTCCTTCGTGAGGGTGACCTTGGCGGCCTTCTTGGCGCCCGCCTTCTTGGCAGCCGCCGCGCCCGAGGCTGCTTGGCCCGAGGCTGCTTGGCCCGAGGCTGCTTGGCCCGAGGCTGCTTGGCCCGAGGCTGCTTGGCCCGAGGCAACTTGACCCGAGGCACGCTGCTCGCTCTTGGACACGGCCTTCTCGGCGACCAGCTTCTTCTTGTTCTCGACGACCATCGTGACTCCCTCTCCTGCCTCGTTGCCAACCGGGGGGCGGTCACGCCCCTCCGGGAGGCACGGCTACCCCAGTTCGACCGTTGTTAGGTCGATGTAATGGTACGGGCGCTGGCCCGGATCGGAGAGGATAAGTTTCACCTCCGACAGCATTTCACCGCCGAGGTCCATTGGTTGGGCGCCGCCCAGGGCCAGGGGACCGCCCAGGGTCTCCAGGACACGCTCGGACGGGTGTCGATGCACGCGGGCCACGGTCACGTGGGGGTGGAAGGCGCGCCGCTCCGGCCGGTACCCGACCTCGCGCAGCGCGCGGCCCAGGGCGCGCTGCAGGGCGATCAGCGCCGTGGGGGGGCCGCCATCGGGGTCCTCGATGCCCACCCAGGCGACGCGCGGACGGGCCGCATCCGGGAAGGCGCCGAGGCCCCGGTAGACGATCTCGAAGGGGGCGTGCTGCTCGGCCGCCTCCTCGAGCGCCTCGGCGATGTCGGCGATGTCCTCGGGCGGCGTGCTGCCGAGGTAGTGCAGCGTGAGGTGCAGGTCCTGGGCCGCGGGGACCTTCAGCGCCGGGTCGTCCCCCTTCAGGTCGACTCCGGCCTGGTGCAGACGGCGCTGGCAGGGCCCACCACAGCGGATCCCGACGAAGGTGCGGACGAGGTGCTTCACGGGCCGCACCCTACCCGCTGGGACCCGCGCCATGGCCTTTCTCGTGGCCCGCCGCGCGGTGCGTGGAGGGGCCGACGCTCCGGATGGCGCTACGAGGCGCTTTGGGGACCGGGTACCTTCCCCTGCATGAGCCCCGACGACCTACGCCAGAAGTGGTTCGCGTTCTTCCAGGAGCGCGGACACGTCCAGAAGCCGAGCGCGCCGCTCGTCCCCGAGAACGATCCCACGCTGCTGTTCACCGGCGCGGGGATGAACCAGTTCAAGGCCCAGTTCGTGGGCAAGGGGGATCTCAGCGACCGACGGGTCTCGACGATCCAGAAGTGCTTCCGCCAGGGAGACCTGGAGAACGTCGGACGCACGCCGCGCCACCTGACCTTCTTCGAGATGATGGGCCACTTCTCGTTCGGTGATTACTTCAAGAAGGAAGCCATCACCTGGGCCTGGGAGTTCCTCACCGAGGTGGTGGGGCTGCCCAAGGACAAGCTCTGGGTGACCGTCTACGACGACGACGACGAGGCCGCCGAGGCCTGGGCGAGTGTGGGCATCGACCCGGCGCGCATCGCGCGCTTCGATGCCGCCGAGAACTTCTGGCCGGCAGACGCGCCCAAGAAGGGACCCAACGGCGTCTGCGGTCCGTGCACCGAGATCTTCTACGACTACGGCGAGGCCTTCGCCCACGGTGACGGCAGCGACGCAGCCTACGACTCCGGGCGGTTCGTCGAGATCTGGAACTCGGTCTTCACCCAGTACGACCGTCAGCCCGACGGCTCCCTGGTCGACCTGCCGCAGAAGAACATCGACTGCGGGGCCGGCTTCGAGCGTGTGCTCGCCGCGAGCATGGGGGAGATCTCCCCGTTCGGCACCGGGCTCTTCCGTCCCATCGTGGACGCCGTGGCCAAGCTCGCCGGCAAGGACTACGTCTGGCGCACGGACGGGGGCCTGACCGAGGGCGAGGATGCCCGCCAGATGCGTCGCATCGCCGAGCACGTGCGCGCGGCCTGCTTCCTGATCAGCGACGGCGTCAAGCCGGGCAACGAAGGCCGGGGGTATGTCCTGCGCCGCGTGCTGCGCCGGGCCATTCGCGACGGGATCCAGCTGGGCATGGGCGAGTCGTTCCTCGTCGACCTCGTGCCCGTGGTGGCCGAGGTCATGGGGGGCGCGTACCCCTGGAGCGAGGACGACGTGCGCACCATCGCGACCGTCCTCGATCGCGAGGAGCACGCCTTCCGCAAGACCTACGATCGCGGCGTGCGCTACCTCGAGGACGAGATCGCCCAGATGGGCACGGCCCAGACGCTCTCCGGCGAGGCCGCCTTCAAGCTGCACGACACCTACGGCTTCCCGCTGGACCTCGCGCAGGTGATCCTCGCCGAGCGCGGCCTGGACGTCGACGAAGCCGGCTTCGAGGCGGCGATGGAGGCGCAGCGCGAGCGCGCACGCGCCGGCAGCAAGATCGCCACGGACATCTTCGCCGGCGGGCCCCTGACCGAACTGCAGGATCAGGGCGTGGGGACGACGGAGTTCCTCGGCTACGGGCCGGGAGGCACGGACGACCCGCACGGCGAGGGCATCCTCGCCGACGGCGTCGTACGCGGCCTGATCGTGGACGGCGCCCTGGTGGAGCGCGCGGAGGAGGGGACGACCGTCCGCGTCGTGCTGGACCGCACGCCGTTCTACGCGGAGTCGGGTGGCCAGGTCGGCGACACCGGCAAGATCGATTTCGCCGGTGGCTACGTCACCGTGCGCGATACGGCCAAGACCGAGGGGTACCACCTGCACGAAGGCACCGTGACCAAGGGGGCATTGACGCTCGGCTGCGAGGCCAAGGCCGTGGTGGACGAGCGTCGGCGTGACAGTATCCGCCGCAACCACACGGCCACGCACCTGCTGCACCACGCCCTCAAGATCGTGCTCGGCGACGGCGTCCAGCAGGAAGGCTCCCTCGTCGCGGCCGACCGGCTGCGGTTCGACTTCAGCCACGACGCGGCCCTGACGCCCGAGCAGGTCGCCGAGATCGAGAGCCTCGTCAACGGCTGGGTCTGCGCCAACGACGAGGTCGAGACGAACGTGATGGACCTGGAGTCCGCCAAGGCCTCCGGCGCCATGTCGCTCTTCGGCGAGAAGTACGACGATGTCGTGCGGGTGCTGGCCATCGCCAGTGGCAGCAAGGAACTCTGCGGCGGCACGCACTGCGCGCGGACCGGCGACATCGGCGCCGTCCGCATCACGATCGAGACGAGTGTCGCCGCGGGCGTCCGACGCATCGAGGCCGTGACCGGTCCGGCTGCCGTCGACCTGGCCGCGCGGGACCGTGGGATCGTGGGGAGGCTGTCCTCGCTGTTCAAGGCCACACCCGACGAAGTGCTTGGCCGCGTCGAGGCGCTCCAGGACGAGATCAAGGCCATGAAGAAGGCCGCGGAGAAGGCGAAGCTCGCCGCGGGCGCCCAGGCCGCGGGCAAGCTCGCCGACCAGGCGGAGGACGTGGACGGGCTGCAGTTGCTGGCCGTCTCCGTGCCCGGCGTGGACGCCAAGGGGCTCAAGGGGGTCTGGGACACCCTGCGCAAGAAGGGCGTCCAGGGGGCGGCCCTGATCGGCGAGCAGGGCGGCAAGGCCCCGCTGCTCGTGGCGCTGACCCAGGAGGCCGCCGAGGCCGGACTCTCCGCCAAGGACCTCCTCGGGGCACTCACGGGCGAGCTGAAGGGCGGTGGCGGCGGTAGCCCGATGCAGGCCCAGGGGCAGGGGCAGGACCGGACGCGGATCGAAGCCGCTCTGGAGGCGGCCCGGAAGGCATTCAGGGCCCGCGCGTGATCTTGACCCCCCGGCAGGGGGCGCATACCTTTCCGGACTGACTTTCGACTTTCGCCCGCATTGCGTGGGCGAGACCGTGACCCGAACACCCACCGAATACCTTGGCTGCCCGCACCCCCTGAGGGACGGACCGCCGGAGACTCCCGCCATGGCCGTCCCGATGCGCAAGATCAGCAAGCGCCGCACTCGCATGCGGGCTTCGCACCACGCCATCTCCGCAAAGAACCTGCGCGACTGCGCACGCTGCGGCACGCCGGGCCCCGGCCATCGCGTCTGCGGCAACTGCGGCCACTACCGCAGCCGCGAGGTCGTCTCCAAGGAAGACTGATCCACGCGACGTCGGGCCGCGAGGCGCGGGCTGTTCCCGTGACGCGGTGCGCTGCGTGCCGCTGGCCTGAGGGTGTGCCCACCGGCCTGAGGAGTTGACGATGCGGATCGCCTTCGATGCCTTGGGCGGTGACCATGCGCCTGCCGCACCGGTCGCCGGAGCCCTCGAGGCCCTGGAAGCCTACGACGACGTGTCCATCGTCCTCGTCGGGGACCCCGTGGCCCTCGAGGCCGAGTTCGCCAAGCATGGCGTGAGCGCCTCGGACCGCCTGTCGATCCACGACGCCCCCGAGTCCGTGGGTTGCGAGGATCCCGTCAAGGCGATCCGGCGCAGCGAGAAGGTCAGCGCACGCGCCTGCGCCGACCTGCTCCACAAGGGGGAGGTCCAGGGCGTGCTCACGATGGGCACCACCGGCGCCGCCGTGGCGGCCGCCCGGGTCTCCGGCCGCCGTCTGCCGGGCGTGAAGCGCACGGGCCTTGCGGTAC
>JARGNS010000260.1:3572-5702 GCA_029213105.1 Planctomycetota bacterium | reverse complement strand
ATTTCCATCGTGCGTCCGTCGACGCGCCCGGTGGAGCTCGCACGCGACTTCCGATCGCCCGTGCTGCCGGGGAGCATGGCGTACTCCGCCGTGACCCAGCCGTTGCCGCGGCCGGACATCCACTTGGGCACGCGCTCCTCGACGGTGGCCGTGACGAACACGTGCGTGCCGCCGCAGCGGTAGAGCACCGAGCCCGGCGAGGAGGTCGTGAACCGCCTCTGGATCTCGATGGGGCGGATCTGGTCGGGGGTACGGCCGTCGCGTCGGCTCATGGTGATCTCCTCGGGACGGCGGATCCTACCGCTGACCGTGGAGAGAAGAGACCCCCGTCTCCGGGAGGTCGGCGCTAGGCGGCCGCCTGGGCCAGGTATTCGAGGAAGGGCCGCCAGTCGCCGGCCACGCCGCAGATCTCCATCTCGGCGACCGGGCCGGCGCCCGCGACGCGTCGGATCCGGACGTCCAGGTCGGTGCGGCGGCCGTCGCCCCAGTCCAGTCGCAGGCAGCCCTGCTCCTCGACACGGGGGCCGGGCCGGACGACCACGGAGGCCTCGTGGCCGCCCAGGTGGACCGGGACGGCAGGGAGCTCGCGTGACCCGATGTGGAGGTCGGCGCGCGGCGGAGGGGGGGGGAGGCGGTGCTGCATGGGAGGCGGACCTCGGTCCTTCCGCCGTTCCCGAATCTCGTGCGGCACGCATCGACCGGATGCCTGCGGCGCCTTGAGACCCCCTTGGCCCGTCTTAACCTCCGTGCGCCACGGGTCTTGCGGTCCATCGGTCATGACGAACGGGGCGATCGTCCTTGGGGCATCGAATTCCGGCCCGCAGCCAAGGCTGTTCGAATTGCGACACGACGTTGCACCGGACGGCTTCGCACGGCATGAATGGGGGCGGCGCCCATACCCTGGGTGTCGGAATGGGAGCAGGTGGAGCGCTTGGCAGGGGCCAGAGACACGCGCGTGGTGTAGGGGCCGCGTCGCGTCGAGGCCTGCGACCGGGCTGGGGTGCGGAGGGTCCGCGTCCCCGGGACCTGCTCCTTTGGAGAGCGCGCCTGTGGACTGCCGCGCGCGGCGTTGCCTGAGGGGGCACCCGCGGCCGGCACGGCCTGGGGAGGCCGGACGAGCCACGGCGTGTAGGAGAAGTCCGCCCGCGGTGCGTCTTGCGTGCCGTGGGCCAGCGCCCACCCGCCCGCGCCCGGGTGCATCCCCTGCGGATGCCCTGGACGCCGTGCACGCGCCGGCCGCGGAGGCCCGCGCCCCAAACCACATCTAGGGACTCCCGGGTCCTCATTTCCATGTCGCCGCCGGGATCACGGCGACCGCAAGGAATTCACATGTTCAACGCCATTCGCACCAACGCACTCGCCAGCTTCTGCTTCTTCGCCCTGATTCTCGCCGCCGCCGTCGGCGTCACCGAGGCCCAGTCGGCCACGCCGATCGAGGACGACGAGATCCTGGCCTGTGTCACGGTGGGTGATGAGGTCTGGGCCGCGCCGGTCGCGCTCAAGCAGGCTCTCGAGGACGCCACCGGCATGAATGCCACCGTCGAGTCGATGGCCGACCTGCTCGACCGTCTGCCCCCCGCCAACAACGGCAACGGCGTGCGCTTCGAGGGTGGCGTGCCGTCGATCAGCGTCCAGCAGGACCTCGACGACCTCGGCTACGGCACGCAGGTGGCCCTCGCGGTACCGGCCGTGCCGGGCGCCACGGTGGCCGTGCGCCGCATCGTCTGATCCCCGCGGGGATCCGTCCGACTAGCCCCCGTCGCCCATCAGGGTGAAGGGGGCCCAGTGGAACGGGTGCGGGTTCTCCGCGCGCGCCGCCAGGGCCGTGGCACGCAGTGCCGTGGCCGGGGCCAGGCCGTCGGCCAGGCGCGCGTGGAAGGACTGCATGAAGGCCGTGGTCGCCTCGTCGGGGCCGGGCCTGAAGCTCGTCACCATGGCCGAGGCACCGGCCTGCAGGAACCCGCGCACCAACCCCACCAGCTCGCCGCCCTCCGTCACGCTGACCTTCCCCGTGGCACAGCCGGCGAGCACGATCAGCTCCGGCTGGAGCCGCAGGGCTGCGATCTTCGGGATCGTGAGCCAGCCATCGCCGAGCTGGACGCCGGACTCCCTCGGGTCGTCGCGGTCGAA
>JARGNS010000260.1:0-3562 GCA_029213105.1 Planctomycetota bacterium | reverse complement strand
ACGGTCGCCAAGACGCACGGCACCACGGCCGCGCGGGTCGTCGCGATCGAAGCGTGCGTGGGCGGCGATGTGGATGATGCGCGCCCGGCGTCCGTAGCGCGCCAGGGCCGAGGAGCTGGCCTCGCGGCCGATGAAGCAGCGGTTGCGCGGCACGAACCCCGCCAGTTGCTCGACTTCGCGGCGGATGTCGGGGGCCGCCTCGTCCGGCACGCCGAGCAGCAGGGCCGTGCGCGTGCGCTTGGCGCGGGACTGGCGGCAGTGCAGGTAGATCGAGGCGCTGGGCGCCTGGATGACCTCGTGCCGCAGCAGCAGGGGCTCCCCGCCGAGCCCCAGGGCGTGGAACGGGATGCCGTTGAGATCGCCGTGGGGCACGATGACGATGCGTCGGCGCGTGAGGCGCGAGGCGATGGGCGCGATCAGCAGGTGGTAGAGCTCCTCGAGCACGGCGTTGGCGCTCGGCAGCAGGGCCTTGCTGAGAGCCGGCAGGGCGTGGGCCGCGAGGTTGGGCCGGTCGAGCTGGAAGCTGGCCCGCGTGAGCACGTCCCGCAACACGGGCCGCAGCAGCGCGCGCCGGTGGATGTGGAGCCCGTCGGCATCCACGACGAACGTGATGAGTTCGTCGTCCGCCAGGAAGTACTCGACCAGCGTCTCATCCGCGGTGAGGGCGCCCTGGACCTCTTCGATGCCCGGGGCCGCACCGCGGCGCAGCCGCACGCTGGCGGGGTCGTGCTCGGCCAGTTGGTGGAGGCACGCCTGCAGACGTTGCTCACGCACCGAGACCTCGGCGGCGCGGCGGTTGGCGTCATCGGTCTTGGCGCCGCGCTCGATGGACGGCATGCGCGAGGCCAGGCCCTCGATCTCGCGCTCCAGGCGGTGGGCCTCGCGCTGCAGCTTGCGGTCGGCGCCCCGGCTCTCGTGGGGGGCCTCGTGCCGCAGCAGGTCGAGCAGGGCCCGCCCGCGGGCCTGCTCGGCCAGGCGGAAGGCCTCGGCACGCGCAGGAGCGCCACCGCGGTCCAGCACGAGGCGGATGGCGTCGCGAAACAGCCGGGCCTGGTTGTCGAGGAACGCCGCCATGTACTCGTCCGGCGGGACGGCCATGCGGTGTTCCTCGAGCAGACGCGTGGCGCGCCGCACATGCCGCACGGCCTGGTTCCGGTCCAAGGGCTCGTGGATGCACGCGAGCTCGTGGTGGATCTCGCAGCGCAGCCAGGGGAAGTCATGCCCCTCGATCTGCGCGAGCAGCTGCTCCAGGCGGCTGAGCGCGGCGAGGCTGTCGCCGCCGCGGCGTTCGAGGGTCGCGACCAGCACCTCGGCGTGCCCCGCCCGCTCGATGAGCTCGGCGCGCCGGAGGATGTCGACCGCCTCGTGGGCGCGCCGCGCGGCCAGACCGGCGTTGCCTTCTTCGAGGTCGAGCTCCGCGAGCCGGTGCAGGGTCACGCCCCACCACAGCGGGTAGCGCAGCTCCTCGAAGGTGCGCGCCGCGCTCTCGAGGCCGCTGCGCGCGATCTGCGGGTTGCCGAGCCGGCGCTCCGCCGTGGCGCGGAAGAAGTGCGCGCGGGCGACCTCGGCCTTGATGCCCAGCGCCTCGAGGTCGAGGGCCGCGCGCGAGGCCAGGGCGGCCGCGTGGGCCGGCAGGTTCATCTGGAGGCTGATCTCGGCTTCGTCCAGGTCGCAGAGAGCCACGTGGCGCCGGTCGCCCGCCTCGAGGAACTGCGTGCGCAGGGCCCGGACGCGCCGGAGGGCGTGGTGGAACTCCCCCCGCAGATACTGCAGGTAGGCGTGGTTGTACGCGGCCTGCAGGGCGCGGGCGTGCAGGCCGCCCTCCTCGTACTCCCGCACGACGCGGCGGTAGAGGCGCTCGGCCTGGTCGAAGCGCGTGAGGTTGGTGAGCATGGTCGCGCGGTTGTTGTCGATCCCCGTGATGACGTGGCGCTTCGTCTGCGGGTTGCGGGCCAGCGTGCGGCGCCCGCGCTCGAAGGCGGCCAGGGCCTCCTGGGCGTGGCCCTGCTCCTGGTAGACGATGCCTTCGGCCACATCGAGTCGCGCACGGAACGGCGCCATGCCGCGCATGCCGAGGTCCTGGCGGCTCTGATCGATCACGGCGAGGGCCTTCGGGAACTCGGCGAGCATGGCGAGGACCTGGGCGTACTGAAGCCCCATGCGTGCGGCGTCGACCGTCGGCATGACCTGGCGCAGCTGCTCGAACCGGTGGGCCGCCGCGCGCGGCCGACCGAGGATGTGGTACGAGCTCGCGATCGACTTCATGGCGATCTGGGCGGTGCGCGTCTCGCCACGCCGCAGCGCGGCCATGTGGGCGAAGCCCTCGATCCGGCGTGCCCCGAGGGGATCGTTGGCGCGCCGTCTCAAGGCGTTGCGAAGCAACTCGATCAGGTCGATGCCGGCGAGGTCGTCCTCGGCCATCGCGCGCAGCAGGTCGCGCCGCAGCCACGGCTCCTGCGTGCGGGCCAGCTGATCGGCCAGCTGTTGGACGGTCGGCATGGACCTAGTGGGAGAACGCGACCCGGACCGTCGGCCCCGTGGCGGGCTCGATGTGCAGCTGGAAGTCGCCGGGTTCCCAGAACGGCACGGCGAAGTCGCCGACGCCGGTGAGGCGTGCGGCCCCGGTGCAGCCCTTCTCGCCCATCAGCGAGGCGTACAGGGGCGGCTGGAAGCGCTTGGCCGTCTCGTCGGTGGGGGTGATGAACTGGCCGTAGAGCCAGCCGCCCTCGAGCGACTCGTGGCCTTCGTTCGGGACGAGGAGCTCGATGTAGGCATCCTCGGCCTGGAAGAGCATGCGGCGCTCGCGCGCGCCGACGTTGCGGAAGCCCAGTTGTTCCTCGCTGTTGCGGGTGTCCGCAATCAGTTCGGCGTCCAGGTAGTTCGCGTCGCCCGTATCGGTCGTCATGGTGTTCGACTCATCATCGCGGGGCATGCCCCTCATTCCTCGGACGCGCGGCGCGTCCTTCCCCCTCAACCAGAGCCGGTTCTAGCACGATCCGGAACACACTGCCCGCACCGCTGGTCGTGGTGTAACTGATTCGTCCGCCCTGTTCCTCGATCAGCCGCTTGGTGATGTAGAGCCCCAGGCCCGTTCTACGGCCGTTTCCGGGCCCCCCGGAGGCGGCGGCATCCTCGCAGACGAAGGGCTGGAAGAGCCGCTCGCGGACGGCCTCGGGGACCCCGGGGCCGTTGTCGGCGACCTCGATCAGGACGGCGTCGCGCTCGCCCCGGACGGTGATCTCGACCTCGCGACCGCCCAGGGCGGCCGCGCGGATGGCGTTCGTGACCAGGTTGACCACGGCCTGCATCAGGCGGGTGCGGTCCACCAGCGCCTCGTGGCGGTTGTCGAGGTTGCGCTTGATGCTGACGCCGGCGGCGCGCTGGGTCGACTCGAGCAGCTGCAGGGTGTCTTCGACGACCCGCTCGACGGGCACGGCGATGCGGTGGTGCTCGTCCCGTCGGACGAGGTCGAGCAGGGCGCGGACGTACTCCTCGCAGCGCCGGGCCCAGGCCCGGACGGCCACGAGCGCCTCGCGGTAGTCGGCCTCGTCCCCGCGCAGCA
>JARGNS010000259.1 GCA_029213105.1 Planctomycetota bacterium | reverse complement strand
TTCGTCTCATGCCGTCTTCCGTCTCATAGCCCGCGCCGCCGCACGACGCGCGCTACACCCAACAACCGCGCTAGGGTGGGGGGTACGCCGTGGCTGGGAGGCCCAGGAGGACACGATGCGAGGCTTGCTGAAGACCCTGTTCGCGAGCGCCCTCGGGCTCCTGCTGCTCGCCTCCCCCGCCCTCGCCGCCGGCTATGCGACGGACGACGCCGGCGTGCTCTACCAGGTCGTGCCCGATCAACCCGCGATCGAGCGCATCGGCCCCGTGCAGGTGACGACGAAGGCGAAGGACGGCACGACGTCGACCACGAGGCCGACCCTCACGGCTCGTGCCCTCTCCGACCTGCACGGCCGGTACGGGATCTCCTACGACACCCAGTACCGCATCGACATGCGTGACCCTTCGAAGTCCGTGCGCATCGGCGCGCTGCGCAAGACCGGCTTCGGGCAGTTCAACGCACTCGCCTTCGATGAGGAGGGGCGCCTCTTCGCGCTCGAGTACGGCGTACTCCACCAGGTCGATCTCAAGACCGGCCTGGCGCGCGTCCTCGGCAGCCTCGGCGGCAACTGGGGCAGCGACGGCGATCTGGCCTGGGTGGGGGACGCCCTCTACGCGACCGTGAACGGAGGCGGCGGCGCCGCGTGCCACCTGGTGCGCATCAACATGAAGACGTGGAAGGCGACTGACGTCGGTCGCATCCGTGAGACGGCGAAGGTGACGACCGGCGCGCAGGCGGGCCCGCAGGGCAAGGCCGGCACGAAGGGCAAGGAGTCCGGTCCCGCGCCCGCGCCGAAGGCCAAGGGGGAGGCCGGCCCGCGCCGGCGTCCGTTGACCTTGCGCCACTTCGACGACGTATGGGGCCTTGTCTGGGACGGGCGCGACCTGTACGGCGTCACGCCCCAGGGCGAGTTGCTGCAGATCGACTACCGCAGCGGCCGCGCGGTGGTCGTGCTGCGGGTACGCGCCACCTTCTACGGCGCCTGTGCGATGCTGCGCATCTGACCGTCCGCTTCGGCGGCCTACGGATCGGCGCGCGCGCGCTCGGCCGCGGCCGGTAGCTGCAGCTGGGCGCCGGCGCCGAGCCGGTGGCGGGCGAAGAACCCCGCCGGCATCTCGAGGACGTACGGGGCGGCGGCGCGGGAGCGTACCTCCTGCACCGTGCCGCCGGTCTCCGTCGGTGGCTGCAGGGTCGTGATCTGGAACACGCGGCCCGCGGCGTCGGCGAAGGCCACGTCCAGCGCGATGCGGCAGCTCTTCATCCAGATGCTGCGGGCGTTGGCCTCGCGGTAGACGAAGAGCATGCCCTCGTCGGCGGCCAGTTCGGTGACATGCATCAGTCCGTGGCGTCGCTCCGCGTGCGTGCGTGCCAGGCGGACGCGTGCGTGCGCCGGGCCGATGCGGATCGCATGAAGCGCCGCGGGCGGCGGCTCCGGCGTCGGTCGCGCATCGGCGCACGCCGCTGTCAGCAGCAGCGCGAGGCACAGCACGGCTGTCAAGCCCAACGGCACGTTCATCGTCGCACCAGCCCGGTGGGCAGGGGGCCCTGCACGGGGGCGGCGGGGCGGCAGCAGTCGTTCAGGCTCACGCCCGTCGCGTGGGAGCCCAGCAGGCGGATGCGTCCCGCGGCCAGCTCGGCCGCGGCGGCGGCCATGCGCCCACGGTGCCCCGGCACGAACATCGGGATGGCGTGCGTCCAGCGGGTGATGTCGAACAGGGTCGGCTCGATCGGCCCCCCGAGCGCCTGCGCCAGATCGTCGAGCACGATGGCGCGCAACGCGTCGTCGTCGAGTGCCACGGCCGCGCGGTCCTCGCTGCCGCCGATGTACGTCGTCAGCAGGGTTCCTCCCGCGGGGGCGACTGCGGGGTTCAGGCAGCTGTTGAACGTGGCGCCGAGGATTCGTGCCGTGCTGCCCGGCCCGCGCAGGAAGCCAAAGCCGTGGGGAAGCGCCGGTCCCGCGCCCGAGGCGTAGCCCACCGCGACCACGACCATCGGCACGTAGTCGACAGCACGCAGCATGTCGGCCAGGTGGGGGTAGGCCTCGGTGAGCAGCGCGGCCTGCGCCGGGGCGCGGATCGCCAGCGAGAGCTCGTGTGCCGCGAACGACTGGCCGTCCTGCGTGTGGACGCGTGCGGGGCGCTCGACATCCCCCGGCTCGACGCGCGCCACGTGCGTGCCCAGGTGGACGGCGGAGCCCAGGGACGCCGCCACGGCGGCCGTCAGGGACGCCGTGCCGTCGCGGGGCATGAGAACCTGCCGCTTGCTGCCCTTGGCGCGCGCGGAGGCGCTGCCACCAAGGCCGCCCGACATCATGCCGCGCAACACCCCGCCGCGTCGGCGCTCCAGTGCGACCAGCCGCGGGAACGCATCGGCCGCGCCGAGACGCTCCGGGGCCGCGCCGTAGATGCCGTTGGTAAACGGGCGCAGGAACGTGTCGGCGATGGCCCGCCCGAACCGGCGCGTCACGAAGGCGTGCAGCGTCTCACCCTCGGGCGCCTGCCGCCGACCGCGAACGAGCTCGCCGAGCGCGCGCAACTTGGCGCGTGTGGAGAGCAGCCGGGTGCGCAGGAGCGCGGGGGGGGAGCGCGGCACCGGCACCAGGCCGGACGCGGTCAGCAGGAACTGCGCCTTGGCCGCCTCCGAGGCCGGTACGAGCAGGTCTTGCGCGTCCACCGCGGCGAGCAGATCGCGCAGGTCGTAGGCGCTCGAGGGGATGCTCGTCGCGGCACGCTCGTGCCGGTAGCCGTGCGTGGTCTGCGTGGCGATCACGCCGCCCACGGCGTCGCTCGCTTCCAGCACCGCGACGCGGTCGCCGCGGCCGCGCGCATGGACTGCGTGGGCGAGGCCGGACATGCCGGCCCCGACGATGACGCGGTCGAGGGGGGTGGTGTCCCGCACGGCCTACAGGCTCGCGGCGGTGCTCGGGCGGAAGGCCTGGGCGGCCTCGATGAAGGCGCCGGCGTTCTCGGGGGGCGTGTCCTTGTGGATGCCGTGCCCGAGGTTCACCAGCTGGGGGCGACCGGCGGGCACCTGCGAGAGCATGTCGTGCGTCGCGGCGCGGATGCGCTCCGGCGTCGTGAGCAGCAGGGCGGGGTCCAGGTTGCCCTGCAGGCGGACCGTGTCGCCGACGGTGGCGTAGGCGTGGGCGAGGTCCGTCTGCCAGTCGAGGGACAGGGCGTCCGCGCCGATGCCGGCGGCGGCCTCCAGGCGTGCGGCGGAGCCGATGCCCGGGAAGTAGATGACCGGCGGACGATCGGCGCCGAGGCCGTCGATCACGTGCTTCGTCATCGGGAGCACCCAGCGCGCGTAGAGGTCGGGCGGCAACGTGGAGCCCCACGTGTCGAACAGCTGCAGCACGTCGGCCCCGGCCGCGACCTGCTCCTGCAGGTACGGGATGAGGGCGTTGGCCGAGCGCAGCATGAGTTCCTCGAAGGCGGCGGGATGCTCGTGCGCGAAGCGCCGCGTGAGGATGAAGTCGCGACTCGACCCCCCTTCGATCATGTAGGCGCAGAGCGTGAACGGTGCCGCCGAGAAGCCGATCACGGCCTTGGACGCGGGCAGGGTCGTGCGCAGGATGCGCACCGTCTCCGCGACGCAGCGCGTGCGTGCGGTGTCGGGCTCATGCACGCGCGCCACATCGGCGACCGTGCGGATGGGCGAGACGAACTGCGGTCCGCCCGTGGGCGGGAAGGTCACCTCGACGCCCATGGCGTCGGCGGTGAGCAGGATGTCGGCGAACACGATCGCGGCATCGGCATCGAATCGCTCGATGGGCTCGAGCGTGACCTGGGCCGCCAGCTCGGGCGAGCGGCAGAGGTCGAGGAAGGGCGTCTTCGCCCGCACGGCCATGTAGCCGGGCAGGTAGCGTCCCGCCTGGCGCATCATCCACACCGGGAAGCGCTCCACGGACTCGCCGCGGACCGCGCGTGTGAACAGCGCGTTGGCACCATTGTTCATCTCGACTCACCCTCCTCCAGACCAAAGAGACTCTTGAGGTCCTCCGCGGTCGGCAGATCCGAATTCTCACTGCTGGTGCCCTTCACGACGCGCGCCGTCGCGCGACCGAGAAGGCGTTGTACGAGTCGGCGCGTGAGGCGCTCGACGGCCTCGCGCGTCTCGGGGGGCGCGTCCGCGGGCAGCCAGCGCATCTCGGCTGCGCGAATCGACTCTGCCCAGTCGTGCAGGGAGCGCAGCGCCGGCATGGCCCCACGACCGCGCAGCCACGTCGTGAACTCGTCGAGTTCTTCACGCAGCAGCGCCTCGACGGCGGGAATCGACTCGCGGCGGGAGGCCAGGGCGCCGGCGACCAGCTGCTCGAGGGCCTCGAGGTCGTAGAGGAACACGCCGCGCACGGCGGAGGCGGCCGTCGCCACGCAGCGCGGGACGCCGAGGTCGATCAACAGCAGCGGCTCGCGCCGCCGCTTCATGGCCGTCTCGATGTCCGCGACGCTCAGCGGCGCCGCGCCCGTGGCGAGGATCGCGACGTGGGCCTTTCCGATGGTTGCGAGCAGGTCATCGAGTCCGCGGACCGCGGCTTGCCGTCCGGTCGCCGCGAGCAGGTCATCGGCCAGGGCCTCGGCGCGGGCCGCGGTCCGATTCGCGATCACCAGGTGCCCGGCACCGATCTCGGCGACGGCACGGGCGGCCTGCGCGGCAATCTGGCCGGCGCCGACGACGAGGACGCCGCGGTCGTCGAGGGTGTCGAAGATGCGGCGCACGACCGACGCCGCGGCACTGCCGTGGGATACGCCGCCGGCGCTGAGGCCCGTCTCGTGGCGGGCGCGCTTGCCTGCGCGCAAGGCGGTCTGGAAGAGGCGGTCGAGCATGGGGCCTACGGTCGCGGTCTTCTGGCCGCGCTCATGGGCTGCGCGCACCTGCCCCTGGATCTCGGTCTCGCCGAGGATCGCCGACTCCAGGCCGCTCGTGACCCGCAGCAGGTGCAGGGCCGCACCCAGGCCGTGCTCGCGCCGGTAGTACCCGCTGTTCGGCGCGGGCGCCCCCGGCACGTGGCGCAGCCACGCGCCGAGCG
Organism: Planctomycetota bacterium; assembly: GCA_029213105.1. Lineage (GTDB taxonomy): Bacteria > Planctomycetota > PLA2 > PLA2 > JAEUHO01 > JAHEIK01. Next base: position 684 of record JARGNS010000259.1, on the reverse strand, counting down.
CGAGGTCGGCGCCGTCGGTCTCCCCGGTCACGACATAGAGCTCGGTGCGGTTGCACGTGGAAAGCAGCGCCACTTCGCTGGCCCAGCCCTCGGCGTGCATCGCCGCCACGATGCGTGCACTCGTCTCGGCATCCTGGGCGACCAGCTCGCGCACGTCGAGCGGCGCGAGATGCTGGTCCACGCCGACATGGAAGAGGCCTCGGATCACAGGCCACCCCGCAGCACCAGGGGGTGCACGATCCCGAAGCCGATCACCAGGACGACGACGGCCAGCAGGTTCAGCCACGCGGCGAGCGGTCCGCGCAGCGGGCGGCGCCACCAGAGGATGAAGGCCCCGATGAGGAGCACGAGGAGTGCGCCGATCATGGCCGTGAGCAGCGGGAGCTTGCCGGCCGCCGCGCCGCTGCCATAGGCGCGGAAGCCGAGAACCAACGCCGGCGTCAGGAGGACGATGCCCAGCAGGGACGCGCGTCGCAGGAGGCGCTGGAAGCCATCGAGGGAAGGGCCATGGGCGCCGCCTGCCAGGCGGTGACGCTTCACGCGTGCGTAGGCCCCGAGGTAGCCCAGGGCGAGCAGGCCGCCCGCGAGCACGGCCGCCGTGCTCATCAGCGACAGGCCGATGTGCAGGCTGCGGGGGACGCTGCGTGGGGCATCGGCCCACGCCATGGGCTCGCCTTGCACGAG
>JARGNS010000258.1 GCA_029213105.1 Planctomycetota bacterium | reverse complement strand
GGTAGTTCCACCGGTTGAAGGCCCACCAGGTGCTCCACTTCCACTCGATGTTGTCGACGGCGCCGGACTGGCGTCCGCGCGTGCGCCCACCCATCTGGGGGGCGGTGCCACCGCTGACAGGCTTCGCACCCGGGACGTTCGGCGTCGTGGGTGCGGTGGGCGCCGGGGGCGTGGGCGTCGGCTTGTCGTCGTCGGCCGGTGTCGTGGGCTTGTCGTCGTCGGCCGGCGGCGTCGTCTCGGGATCCGGGTCCTCGGTGCTCGGCGTGGTCGGCGGCTCCGGGTCCGTCGGCTCCGTGGTGGGCGGCGGCACCGGGTCCGTCGGCTCCGTCGTGGGCGGCGTCACCGGATCCGTGGGCTCGGTGGGGGTCGGGTCCGGCTCGGGGCCCGGGGGCGGCTGCGGGAGCGGGGGGAGGCGACCTCGGGAGGGTGCGCAGCGTGCGTCGGCTTCCTGGGCCGCGACGGCCCCGAAGACGAGCAACAAACAGGTTGCAACACAGATGAGGCGCATGGGCATCTCCAGGCAGTCAGTGACTTGTCAGGCAGCCCCCCAAGGGCCACCCCATTCTGTGGCGGGGTGCCCAGGTACGCAATCCCCACGAATTGGCCCCAGACCTCGATTTTCGCGGGTGTATCGGCAACGGCGTCCCCTAGGCGAACCGGCGTGGGGCCCGGTCCATGGGCGTCTTGTGCCATCGGAAGTCGTCTGGGGGGGCACCCAGGGGCGATTGCGGCGCGGATCGTCTTGCGGCGCCACCTCCCGGGGGCGGTGCCCGGGCGACGGCTCGGGTGTCTCCCCGGTGAGCCACCGGCTTGGGTCGGCGAGCGCGACGGAGGGCCGAAGGTCCGGCTTGGGAGCCCGCGTGCCGTACCCCATGACCCGTGGCGAGGCCATGGGCGCGGCGCGCGGAGCCCTCGCTCGGGAAGGCGTATGAGCCCGTGGGAATCAACCGGGGTTCGTAGGGCGCGTGGGCTAGGGTCCACGCCTCGGAGGGACGCGATGGACGACGTCATCGACCTGCTCGCAGCAAGCGAGCTCTTCAGCGGCCTGGATCGCCCGGTGCTCGCGACGCTGGCGCCCGCCGCCCACCGTCGCACACTGGAGGAGGGCACCGTCCTCTTCGCTCACGGAGACCCGCGTACGGCCTTCTTCCTCGTCGTGCGCGGAGAGCTCGAGATTCGCGTCGAGGAGAGCGGGATTTCCGAGTCGCTCGCCTTGATGGGCCCCGGGCGCGCCATCGGCGAGGCGGGCCTGCTGGAGCCTGGCGTGCACATGGCCGAGGGCCGGGCGTGCTGCGGCACCGAGGTGCTCGAGTTCGATCTCGACGACGTGCGCGAGCGCCTGGCCTCCGACGGCCAGGCGGCCCTGGCCGTCATGGCCGCGACAGGGCGGATCCTCGTACGCCGCATGCAGTACGCCGGCCACCGACGGGTGGGTTGGGATCAGGCCTACGGTCCGGGTGACGTGCGCGAGGAACGTGACCTGCTGGGCACACGCGAAGTCCCGAGCAACGCGCGCTACGGCATCCAGACCCTGCGGGCCGTCGAGAATTTCCCGATCACCGGCATCCATATCGGGCACTTCCCCACCCTCATTCGCGCGCTCGCGATGGTGAAGAAGGCCGCCGCTCGCGCCAACCACGCGCTGGATCTGCTCGACGGGGACGTGGCCGAAGCCATCGACGACGCCTGCGACGAGATCCTGGACGGTCACTGGCACGGCCACTTCGTTGTCGACGTGTTGCAGGGCGGCGCGGGCACCTCGACGAACATGAACGCCAACGAGGTGATCGCCAACCGCGCCCTCGAGATCCTCGGGCATCCGCGCGGTGCCTACGAGTACTGCCACCCCAACAACCACGTCAACCTGTCCCAGTCCACGAACGACGCCTATCCGACGGCGATCCGCGTGGCCACGGTCCTGGAGCAGCGCGAGCTGGGGGCGGCGTTGCGTGAACTCGTCGCGGCCCTGCGGATCAAGGCCCAGGACTTCGGTGGCGTGCTCAAGATGGGGCGTACGCAGCTTCAAGATGCCGTGCCCATGACCCTGGGCATGGAGATGGAGGCTTTCGCGGTCACGACGGCGGAAGACGTAGCCCGCCTCGACGAGGCCGCAACCCTGATGCTCGAGGTGAACCTCGGCGGCACAGCGATTGGTACGGGCATCAACGCGGACCCGCGCTACCAGGCTCTCGCGGTCGACGCCCTGCGCGACATCTCGGGGTTGGAACTCGTGTCGGCCGAGAACCTCATCGAGGCCACAGCCGACACAGGCGCGTACGTGCACTTCTCCGGTGTGCTCAAGCGCATCGCCGTGAAGCTCAGCAAGATCTGCAACGATCTGCGGCTGCTCTCCTCCGGCCCGCGCTGCGGCCTGGGGGAGCTCAACCTTCCGGCGATGCAGCCGGGCTCCTCGATCATGCCGGGCAAGGTGAATCCGGTGATCCCGGAGGTGGTGAACCAGGTGGCCTTCAACGTGATCGGCAACGACCTCGCCATCACCATGGCCGCCGAAGCAGGGCAGCTGCAGCTCAACGTGATGGAGCCGCTGATCACGTTCAACCTGTTCGAGTCGATGAACATGCTGACAGCCGCCGTCCGTACGCTCACGTCGCGGTGCATCCGGGGCATCACGGCCAATCCGGAGCACACGCGCCACGCCGTCGAGCACTCGATCGGGTTGGTCACGGCCGTCGTGCCGGTCCTGGGGTACGAGCGCGCGTCGGAGATTGCCAAGGAGGCGCTGAACACGGGCCGGTCGGTGCGTGAGATCCTGCTGGCCGCAGGGGACCTCGACGAGAGTGCCGTGAACGAGATCCTCAGCCCGGAGGCGATGACCTCGCCGCGCCCGATGCAGCGTCCCACGCGCGACGCGTAACGCCCCAGCGCGGGAGCGCGGCTAGAGGGTGATGACCTTCGCGGCCTTGGTCTGTGCCGCGATGATGTCGCCCATGCCGCCGATGACGCCCACACGGGCCGTGTCCGTGATGCCGAAGGCGTCCAGGCAGGTCTTGCAGAGGATCAGGTGGACGCCACGCGCCTCGAGGGCCTCCAGCTCCTCGAGGACCGGGGACCCTTCGCAGGCAAGACGTACACCGTCGGTGTAGAACGCGATGGCGCCGGGGAGCGTGCCGTTCTCGAGCGTGAGCTTCAGCCAGACGCCGAAGACGTGCTCTTGCAGGGACTCATCGGCGTGGCCCATGCCGCGGCGCGTGACGAGGACGAGGGTGTCGGGCTGTTCCATGACGTCTCCTTGGAGGCGCAGACCCTACCCAGGATCCTGTCCCTCACGCACGACCGGTTGGGACGGAATCGTGCTAGGCCGGCGGCATCTCCTCGGGATCGATGACCTGACGCGGCGCGCCGATCAGCAGGGGGTCGGGCTTCGTCACGACGTTGTGGTTCTTGTCCGGGTAGTCGAACTGCCCCAGGAAGTGCAGCATGCAGTTGAGACGCGCACGCTTCTTGTCGTCGGACTTGACCACGGTCCAGGGCGCGGCGGGCGTGTCCGTGTGGAAGAACATCGCCTTCTTCGCCGCCGTGTACTCGGGCCACTTCTGGCGCGACTGGCGATCGACCGGGCTCAGCTTCCAGCGCTTGAGCGGGTCGGTGTCACGCGACGCAAAGCGGCGGGCCTGCTCCTCCTCGGTGACGGAGAACCAGTACTTCGAGAGGAGGATGCCATCTTGGATGAGCATGCGCTCGAAGATGGGGGCCTGGCGCAGGAACTCGAGGTACTGCTGGCCGTTGCAGAAGCCCATGACGCGCTCGACGCCGGCGCGGTTGTACCAACTGCGGTCGAACAGGACGATCTCGCCGGCGGTCGGCAGGTGCTTGATGTAGCGCTGGAAGTACCACTGGCCGCGCTCGAGTTCGGTGGGCTTCTCCAGCGCCACGACCCGGGCGAGGCGCGGGTTGAGGTGCTCCATGAAGCGCTTGATCGTCCCGCCCTTGCCGGCGGCATCGCGGCCTTCGAAGATCGCGATGATGCGCTGGCCGGTGTCGCGAACCCACGCCTGCAGCTTCAACAGCTCGATCTGCAGCTCGGCCTTGCGGGCTTCGTAGACGCGGCGCTTGAGCTTCTTCTTGTAGGGATAGCGGCCGCGGCGGAAGACGTCCTCCGGGGTGACGTCCACCAGCCGGTCTTCCATGGCACTCGCGGCCCGATCGGCGACGGCCCCGTTGTGGTCCCCGCCATGCTGGTCTGTGGGGTCGCCCTGCGGCTTCGAGTCGGGCTTGGCAGTGGTCGGGGGCTCGCGTTCGCTCATGGGGGGCTCTCTCGGGTGGTTCAGGCTCGGGGCTCTGGAGGCAATCTGCGGACTGCTACCCAGCCCTGGGGAGGATTCCGCAGCACGATCATCCGAGGTCCCAGAGGTCTGGGGCGTTCGCATGGAGGCGCTGGTAGCGCAAATGGCCTGCCGCCGCGATCGTCGCGGGCGGACGAGGACGCCTGTCTCGGGGGCGGACGAGGACGCCTGTCTCGGGGGCGGACGGACGGGGTCCGGGGTCGAGCTCGCGGCAGGGGCCGTACGTCGCCGGGCCGGGGCCTGCCGGTTCGCCTTCGCGACGGATCCTGCCCCAGGGCCGTATCCTCCTGCCGATGATCTACCTCAACCAGGCCGGCACGAGCTGGCCCAAACCCGCGGGCGTCGTCCCGGCCGGCGTCGACGTCCTGCAGGCCGAGCCGAGCACCTGGCCCGCGACGTTCCACGCCGCCCACGCGCGTGTCGCGCGGGCATTCGGGCTGCCGGACGCCAGGCGACTCCTGCTCACCCCCGGGTGCACGCAGGCCTTGGCGATCGGACTGCTCGATCACCCGTGGGAGCGCGGCGACCGGCTCCTCACGAGCGCCGTGGAGCACCACGCGCTGATGCGCCCGGCGAGCCAGCTCGAAGCGCGCGGCGTCGACGTCGTGGCCATCGGGCGCGGAGAGGACGGCCCACTGGACCTCGAACGGCTCGAAGGCGAGCTGCGGCGAGGCGGCGTGCGCCTCGTGGCCATGACGGCGGCCTGCAACGTGACGGGGGAGTTGCTGCCGATCGAGGACGTCGTGCGGCTGGCCCATGCGCACCACGCGCTCTGCCTCCTCGATGGCGCCCAGGTCGGCGGCTGGCTGGACGTGGACCTGCCGGCCCTGGGCGTCGACCTGTTCACCTTCGCCGGCCACACGGGGCTGCACGGGCCCTGGGGGATCGGCGGCCTCTACGTCGCACCGCACGTGGGCACGCACACGCCCGAGGCGCACTGCGAGCTCCCCGCCGCAGGCGAGGCGGACGCGTGCCTGCCCATGCCCGGGTACTGCGATGCCGGGTCGGTGGACCTGGCGGCCCTGGCCGGCCTGGCCGTGGCCCTGGACTGGTTGGCCGAGCCCGCGCAGGCAGAGCGGCTCGCGCGCGGGCGCGACCACATCGAGCAGATGTCGCAGGTGCTCGAGCGGCTGCCGGGCGTGCGTCTGCTGGGTACCCGTGACGGAGCGGCACGACTGCCGACGGTCGCGTTCACGGTGGACGCTGCGGCCTCGGCGGACGTCGCCGCCGTGCTGCGCGCCGAGGGGTTGCTGGTCGGGAGCGGCCTGCAGTGCGCGCCGCGCGCCCACGAGAGCCTGGGCAGCGTGCCGGCGGGGGCGGTGCGGCTGAGCGCGGGGCCGACGCTCACGGCGGAGGATGCCGGTCGCGTGTGCGAGATCCTGCGGGCCGTCGCGGCGCGTGGATGGCGCGGCGCGGCGGGCGCCTA
>JARGNS010000257.1 GCA_029213105.1 Planctomycetota bacterium | reverse complement strand
GGCGAGGAGGCCCGCGCGGCGCGGGCGGAGAGCAACCCCGTGGACCTGGAGATCCACGCCGCGTTCCTGGCCGCGGCTGCCCAAGGGCCGGCGGCGTACCGCGCGTGGTGCGAGGCGGCCGGGGCCGAGCAACTCAAGAAGCTGGCCGCCGCCCGTCGCGCGCGCTTCTTCCCGCCGCGCTAGCGGCGCCCGGGACACGACCGCCGCGGTAGCGGCGCCCGGGACACGACCGCCGCGCGAGCGGCGCCCGGGACACGACCGCCGCGCGAGCGGCGCCCCGGACACGACCGACGCGCGCGCGGCACGCGGGCCCCGGCGTGCGGCTCAGTTGCCGTAGACGAGGCGGAAGCCGTACGTGTGCTGGGCCGCCCCGGCGGCAATGGGGGCGGCGCGCTTCACGGCGCTGACGAGCGGCAGGATGCCGGCGTCCCCCTTGATGGCGAACGTGCCGGCCTCGCTCCCGGTGACGATCTCGCCGCCGCCGGCATACAGGCCGCGTACGCCGTAGGGGGAGACATCGGCGCCGGTGTCCTGGGGCGCCTCGCCGCGCCGCTGCGCCGTGCGACGCGACGGGGCACGACGCCAGGGGAAGATGGGATCGGCGCCGGCCTGGGCCATCTGATCGATGCCGGCCATGCGTTGCCACTCCAGGGCCGTGGGCAGGCGCAGGGGGATGCCCTCGACCTCGGAGCGCCACCGGGCGTACGCGGCGGCGTCCTCCGGCTTCACGCCGACGACCGGGCGCATCGCGTCCTTCGACACCACGAGGTAGCGTCGCGGGTCGCGCTCGTCGCGCTGGAAGCCGGTGGCCGGGACGCGCCGGGCGCGTTCCTTGGGCGGCAGGTCGTCGAGCCACTCGGAGTAGCGCTCGTTGGTGATCGCACGCACGCCGGCCACGAAGGCCGGCAACACACGATCGTCGCCGGGCGCGACCAGGCCGGCCGGCACCCAGGTCATGCCGCTGGGCGTCTCGGCGGGTTCGCTGCCGAGACGGACGACGCGTTCCAGGTCGTTGCCCTCGCCGCGGTCGAAGCCGAGCCCCGGCACGGGCGGCACGACGAAGCGCAGGAAGAACCCGGCCTTGGACTTGCCGTAGACCTGATAGGCCCCGGGGAAGAACGAGCCGCGTGCGCCCTTCATGGACTCGCCGCTCTCGGGCAGGTGGGCCAGGTCGTCGACCGCGTAGTCGTCCGTCTTCCAGCCCTCCAGACGCAGGACACCCCGCGTGGGGAGCACCGTGCTGGGGCGCTCGGCCGGGGTGCCGCCGTCCGCGGTCTCGAGCGCGGCGAGGCGCGCTTGCGTGGCGGCGCGCCTGTGCCGCAGCAGGCCTTGTTCCAGCAGGAGGCCGACGGCGGGCGCTGCGTCTTCGATACGGCTGGGCACGGTGGCCTTGCCCGCGCGCTCCACCTCGGCGAGGGCCGCCGTGGCGTCCTCGAGCCGGTAGTCCGGCGGCGGGGGGGTGGTCTGGAACATGCCCGTGCCCACGACCCAGCCGAGGAGCAGGGCCAGACCCGTACCGACGCCACGTACGACGTTGCGGTTCAGGTGCCGGCGTGCCCAGTCCAGGACGGCCCCGCGCTTGCCCTGCTCGGAGAGAGCCTGGACGCCACCGCCCTGCAGCCACGTGCGCAGATCGGCGACCAGCTTGGCGGCATCGGTGTAGCGATCCTCCGGGTCGGTGGCCATCGCCTTGTCGATGATCGCGCGCAGGCTGGCGCTGACGCCATCGGGCAGCGGCAGGTAGATGCCGTCGTTGGCATCGCGCATCAGGTCGTCGTGCACGCGCAGCGTCGGATCTTCGAGCTGCTCGCGCCGGTTGGCGTAGCCGCGGGCCTTGGCGTCCTGGCCGGCGGCCTTGGCTTCGGCCTCGGCCTTGGTCAGGGCTGCGATACGGTCGGCCACGTCCTTGCGAGAGAACGGCGAGGTGCCGGCGAGCGGCGGCGCATTGGTGATGGCGTAGCGCAGCAGGGCGCCCAGCCCCCAGACGTCCGTGCGCGGGTCGGTCCGGCCGGCCGCCTGCTCGGGCGACAGGAACCGGGGCGTGCCGACGATCTTGCCGACTTCGTCGGCCTCATCCATGTCGCGGCAGATCCCGAAGTCGATCAGGTAGGCGCGGCGCGTGCGGATGTCGATGAGGACGTTGTCGGGCTTGAGGTCGCGATGCTGCACGCCGTACTCGACGTTCGCTACAGCGACCCCCTCGAAGATGGGCACCAGGACGTCGGCGATGAGACGCCGCAGGTCGTTCCAATGCCGCAGCCGCGGATGGGCCTGCCCCAGGGTGCCCTTCTGGATGTGCTCGATGATCTCGCCGAGCGTGATGGGCTCGTAGAGCAGCTCCATCACGAAGTAGGGGCGCTCGTCGTTGAGCCAGCCGCGGTCGTAGACCGGCATCACGTTCTCGTGCCGGATGTTGGCCTCGGCCTCGCACTCGGCCAGGAACCGGTCCCGCAGGCTCGGCGGGATGCCCGGGGCCAGCAGCTTCAGGGCGACGTTGCGGTTCGTCTTGGGATCGAAGGTCTTGTAGACCGTCCCCATGCCGCCGCGACCGACGGGCTCCTCGAGCTCATAACGCCCGATCCGCGTTCCGGCGGGGAGGTCGTCCTTCTGCCGTTTGATCGCGCCGTCTGTCGTCACCGGACCTGCCTGGTTCATTGCAATCGGCGCAGGGTACCCGATTCCCCCGTCCATGCCCCGCCCCGTGATTCGCAAGCGGACGAAAGCGTCCTCCGCGGGACGATGGTGGCCCCGACAGGACTCGAACCTGCACGGCCTTGCGGCCACGAGATCCTAAATCTCGCGTGTCTTCCAGTTCCACCACGGGGCCCGATGGAGCGCGAGATCCTACCCGGCCTCAGGCGACCGAGCCCGCGTCCTTCTGGAGCACGGCGACCCGCCCACCCCAGCCATCGCCCTGCAGCCGGGCCCCGAGGATCGAGGGCTTGGTCAGGGCCAGGTCGATCAGGCTGTCGATCTCCGGTGTGGAGACGTCGAGCTCGGTGGCGAGGCTGCGATGGCTTGCCAGCATGAGGCGTCCGAGCGTCGCCATCGTCCCGGCGTCGGGGGCCGTGGCCGCCAACGCGGTGGTCGCGTGGCGCACCCGCTCGCTCTCGCCGACCAGGTAGCGGGCCCGCAACCGGCTGGTCGCGCCGAGGGAGCCTTCGATCTCCGCGAGACCCTCGGCATCGAGGTCGCACAGGCTGGCGAGGCTGGGGCGGGCGCTGCGGGCCTCTTCCAGCGCGATGGCGAGTTCCCGCAGACGCTGGGTGGCGCCGGTCGCATCGGCCGGCCGCGTGACACCCGACTCCTCCGCGTCGACGTGGAAGCCGGGGGCGAGCGGCAGGCGCTCATGGTCGAGTTCGCGGGCGTCCACGTGCAGGAGCGCATCGCCGGGCTTGGCGGCCGCGACGGTGTAGGGGTCGACGCGCCCGCTGGCACGGCCGAGCCATTCGCGTTCGATCTGCGGGATGTCCTCGGCCAGCTCCCAGCGGCTGCGGTACCCGTCCACGGCGTCGTAGAGCGAACGCAGCAGCACGGTGAGGTAGGCCGCGGAGGACGCCAGGCCCTCGCCGATGGGCAGGTCCCCGAGAACCATGAGGTCGATGCCCGGCATGCGTCGGCCACCTTGGGCCACGTGGGCGCAGGCACCGCGGGCCAGGTCCGACCAGCTGCGGCCGCACTTGAAGATGCGATCGTGGTGGAAGCTGTCCTTCTGCCGGGCGTTCATGCTCCAGACGACGACGCGGGAGTCGGGTCGGATGCCCCAGGCGCAGGCGACGCCCAGGGCCAGGGGGGCGGCGAGTACGGCCCCGCCTTGTGACTCGAGGTGGCTGCCGAGCAGCACGGCGCGCCCGGGCGCGAAGTGGACGCCTTGCGGGGGACGCTTGCAGCGCCCTCCGAACAGGAGTTCGACCTGGGTCTTCAACGAGGGCACGCGAGAACCCTACGCTCGATCGGACCCGCCGCCCAGGAGGGCGTGAGGGCGGCGTGGGACGGGACCTGCATACGGGCGGCGTGGCTGATACGGTCTTGCGCGATGAGCAAGCACGAAGCCGAAACCTACGAATCCCTCATGCAGCACGTCGAGGGCATCCTCCAGGCCGTGGGCGAAGACCCGAGCCGGGAGGGCCTGCTGAGGACGCCCCTGCGTGTGGCCAAGAGCCTGCGTTTCCTGACCGACGGCTACCGTGCCGACGCGGGCGCCGTGTTGCGGGGCGCCGTCTTCGAGAGCGACACCGACGAGATGGTGGTCGTGAAGGACATCGAGCTCTACAGCATGTGCGAGCACCACATGCTGCCGTTCTTCGGCCGGGCGCATGTCGCCTACCTTCCGGAGCAGAAGATCGTCGGCTTGAGCAAGCTGGCCCGGGTGGTCGACGTCTTCGCCCGTCGGCTGCAGGTGCAGGAGCGCCTCACCACGCAGATCGCCAACGCGATCCAGGACGCCCTCGAGCCGATGGGCGTCGGCGTGATCATCGAAGCGCAGCATCTCTGCATGATGATGCGTGGCGTCACCAAGCAGAACAGCAGCACGGTGACGTCCTGCATGCTCGGCCGCTGCCGCAGCGACGAAAAGACGCGCAACGAGTTCCTGACCATCGTCGGCCGCTGACCGGGGCTGCCGCGTGTCCCGCTGGTCGGATCCGCTCGTGCTCTTCTTCGTGCTCGGCGGCGCTTTGGTCGGGCTGCATCACCTCGTACGCGAGGAGCCGCCGGTCTTGCGGCGGCAGACCGAGATCGTCGTCACCGATGCGGATGTCGCCTGGGTGGCCCAGGTCTTCGAGAAGACCTGGCAGCGTGCGCCCACCGCCGAGGAGCTGGACCGTCTCGTCGAGCGCCGCGTGCGGGACGAGATCCTCTTCCGCGAGGCACGTGCGCTCGGGTTGGATGCGGCCGACGGCACCCTCCGGAAGCGGCTCGCGTTGAAACTCGAGTTCCTCGCGAAGGACGCGGCGGCTCGCGAACCGACCGAGGCGGACCTGCGCGCGGCCTTCGAGGCCGACCCCGCGCGCTACACGCCGCCGGCCGCCCGCACCTTCGCGCACGTGTACATCAACGCCGAGCAACGGGAGGCGGGGGCCGACGCGGAGGCCAAGCGCCTGCTGGCCCTGCTGCGGGCGGATCCCGGACAGGACCTGGGCCAGCTCGGCGATCGCATCATGCTCGAGATCGAGCATGTGCGGCAGACGCAGCGCGATGCCGCGGCCCTCTTCGGCGAACGCTTTGCCGCCGCCCTCTTCCAGCAGCCGGCCGGCACGTGGGTCGGGCCGCTGCACTCGGGCTATGGCTTGCATCTCGTCTTCGTGCGCGAGGATGTCCCTGGCGTCGTCCCGCCGTTCGAAGCCGTGGCGGCGCGGGTGCGCGACGACGTCCTGCAGGCCCAGCGCACACGCGGCTTCGACGCCTACCTCGAGCTCCTGCGCAGCAAGTACGAGGTGCGGATCGAGGCCGAGGGATGGCGCGGAGCGGGGCGTTGATCCGCCTGCTTCTGGCCGCGTTCGCGTGCGCGCTCCTTTGGGTCCATGGGGTTCCCCCGGCCGCCGCGGACGACACGCGCCCGGCCATGCTCCTGATCGAAGAGGAAGCGCCCGGCACCTACGCGCTGCGTTGGCAGACGCCCTTGCGACAAGGCGCGACCTTGCGACTCTCGCCACGCCTGCCCCCGGAGGCCCAGCGCGTCGACGGGACGTACACGCGTGCGTTGCTGGGCGATGCGCTCGTGGAGACCTGGCGCATCACGCTCCCGGGGGGGCTCGCGG
>JARGNS010000256.1 GCA_029213105.1 Planctomycetota bacterium | reverse complement strand
AAGGGCTAGTCCCTCCGCGGCACGCCTTCCCGAGATCCGATAGCCCACGGGCCGCATGCGTCGTGCATGCGGCCCGTTTGCATAATGCGCCCATGGCCATCCTCAAACTCCAGGGCGTGACGCTCGGCTTCGGCGGTCCGCCGGTCCTCGATGGGGCCGATCTCGAGATCGAGCGCGGGGAGCGGCTTGTCCTGCTGGGCCGCAACGGCACGGGCAAGTCGAGCCTGCTCGGCGTCATCCGCGGCGTGCTCGAGCCCGATCACGGCACCGTGCGCTTCGAGTCCGGCGCGGTCGTGGGCTACCTGGAGCAGCGCGTCCCCGCGGATCTGGCCGGCCCGGCACTCGAGGTCGTCCTGGCCGGCCACGCCGGCCCCGTGGACGAGCGCATCCGTGCGCGGGCCCGCTCCCTGCTCGATCGCATCGGAGTCGCCGAAGACGCGCGTGTCGAGGAGCAGTCCGCGGGGCTGAAGCGCCGGGTCCTGCTGGCGCGTGCCCTCGTCGAGGAGCCGGACCTGCTGCTGCTCGACGAGCCCACGAACCACTTGGACATCGACTCGATCCAGTGGCTCGAGGACTTCCTGCGCCGTCACGTGCGCACGATCCTCTTCGTGAGTCACGACCGTGCGTTCCTGCGCGGGCTGGCCACGGGCATCCTGGATCTGGATCGCGGGCAACTCACGCGCTACGACGCGGACTACGAGCGCTACATGGAGCGCAAGGCCCACGACATGGACGTCGAGGCGCGCAGCCGTCGCCAATCCGACAAACGTCGCGCCGAGGAAGAGACGTGGATCCGGCGTGGCGTGCGCGAGCGCCGCAAGCGCAACCAGGGGCGCGTGCGGCGCCTGATGGACATGCGCAGCGAGCACGCCGGGCGTCGGGACGTGGCGGGCAGGGTCCAGATGCAGGCCTCGTCCGCCGCGCCCTCCGGGCGGCTCGTCGTCGAGGCGAAGGGCGCCCGATTCCAGTGGGAGGGCGGGCCTTCCATCGAAGGCCTCGACGCGACGATCCTGCGTGGGGATCGCATCGGCATCATCGGCCCCAACGGCTCGGGCAAGACGACGCTGCTGCGCCTGCTCCTGGGCGAGCTCGAGCCCAACTCGGGGACGATCCGCCGTGGCGCGAACCTGCAAGTCGGCTACTTCGATCAGTTGCACGCCAAGCTCGATGAGGATGCGACGGCGGCGGAGAACGTCGGCGAAGGCAACCAGACCGTGCAGGTGAACGGCAAGGAACGCCACGTGGTCAGCTACCTGGGCGACTTCCTGTTCACCTCCGACCAGGCGCGTGGCGGGATCCGTCACTTCTCGGGTGGCGAGCGCAACCGGCTGCTGCTCGCACGCCTGTTCTCGCGGCCGTCGAACGTGCTCGTGCTCGACGAGCCGACGAACGATCTCGACGTCGAGACCCTCGAGGTCCTGGAGGATCTGCTGGCCGACTACGAGGGCACCGTGTTGCTCGTGAGCCACGACCGCGAGTTGCTCGACCACGTCGCGACGAGCACGCTCGTGCTGGAGGGCGGCGGGCGCGTCGGCCAGTACGCCGGGGGGTACAGCGACTGGCAGGCACAGTGCACCGCGGCCGCGCCCGAGGCGAGCAAGCCCCGCAAGGGCAAGGGCAAGCGCAAGCGCAAGGGCCCGCCCCCCTCCGCGCTCTCGAAGGAGGAGCGCAGCGAGCTGCGCGGCCTGCCTGCCCGCATCGAAGCCCTCGAAGCCGACCAGGCGGCCCTCCACGCGCAGATGGCCGAGCCGTCCTTCTTCCAGCAGGGGGGCGAGGCGATCGCGGAGGCGAAGACCCGCTTGGAATCGATCGAGACGTCCATTTCCTCCGCCTACGAGCGTTGGGAGGCCCTGGAGGCGAAGCAGGCCGGGGGCTTCGACCCCGGAGATTGATCGGTTTCCCCGATTGAACCTTGCCTCTCTATTGTTTCTGCCCATACTTCTCCGTGCGCAGGGAGGCCCTGCGCGGAGACGAGTTGCTCCCCATTTCCGGAGGAGGCCCGCTTCCATCCACCGGCCGCCGGACGCGGCGGTTGGGGAAGCGGACGACGTGGAGACACCATGACCAAGTTCCGTATGTTCACCCTGATCGGTCTGCTCGCATTCGGTTGCGTGCTGATGACCGGCTGCAACAGCTGCTGTGAGCCGAACCCGTGCGACCCGTGCGCACCGAACCCGTGCGACCAGCCGAACCCCTGCGACGAGCCGAACCCGTGCGATCCGTGCGCCACGGGTGCACCGGCCGCAACGGCCCCGGCAACGGCCCCGGCACCGGCAGCCGCCCCCGCGGGCAGCTGCGGTGGGTCGGGCAAGGGCTGAGGCTAGCCCATTCGTCACGCGGTCTTGACCGCGTGACCGCGACTCCGGTTCGGCGTCGTGGATGAGATCACGGGCACCGGAGCTTCCCGCTCCGGTGCCCGTCTTTCGTTTTGGGGTATCCGCTGCCAGCAGGGACCGGCGCCCTCCCCAGGCCGCCGTCCGGCAACGGCGCGTGGCGGAATCATGCGTGCTGGCGGTAGGCTGGCGTTGCCGATTCCGGCGGGTGGGGGCCTCCATGGCTGAACTGATGGCAATGTGGCTGCCGATCGTGCTGGCCGCCGCGGGCGTCTTCGTCGTGAGTTCCGTGCTCCACATGGTGGTCCCCTGGCACAAGGGGGATGCCGGCAAGATGGCGGGAGAGGAGCAGGTCCTCGCGGCCATGCGCGATCACGGTGTGAACCCGGGGCAGTACATGTTCCCGTGTGCCGAGTCCATGCAGGACATGGGCAAGCCCGAGATGATCGCCAAGTCCGAGCGGGGCCCCGTGGGCTACATGACGGTCCTGCCCGCAGGCGTGCCGGCCATCGGCAAGAGCCTGTTGCAGTGGTTCCTCTACTCGCTGCTCGTCTCGGTGTTCACCGCGTACGTGCTCACGTTCGCCCTGAAGAGCGATCCGGTCTACATGGATGTCTTCCGTCTCGCGAGCACGGTGGCGTTCCTCGGCTATGGCCTCGGCGCGCTGCAGGACTCGATCTGGAAGGGCGTCCGCTGGCGCGTGACGCTCAAGTTCGTGGTCGATGGGCTGCTGTACGGCCTCACGACGGCCGGCTTCTTCGCCTGGCACCTCGCCACGTAGTCCCGCCTCGGCGGGGGGCGGCGCAGGAGGCACACGCCGCCGCCGAAGGGGCGGGGCGACCCCGACTCGAGCAGGGCCGCCCCACGGGGAGGCCGGGGACCATGTGGCGAGCATCGTCCCGGTGTGGCCGTCGACCTGCCTGCGGTCGTGGCCTCGTGCCTCCTTTGCACGCCAACCGTAGCCCTGCCCGCAGCCCCCGGGACGGGCGCATTCGGGACCCGGTCCGATGGTCACGCCCCCGGGCGGGCCTTTCGGTCCCGTCGCGCGTCGGGGCTTCCCAGGCGGGCCGCGCGTTGGTATCCCAGGCCGCCATGCCGACCAACCCCTCGCTGCCCGAAGCCGAGCACGAACCCACGCGCACGCGCTTCACGGTGACCGTGCCGGCCGGCACGGCGTACCTCGCCTACCGGATGCGCTCGACGGGCGTCCTGGACGCGGTCACGACCTTCACGCCGCCGGAGGCACGGGGGCTGGGCCTGGCAGGGATCGTGACGCGGGCGACCCTGGACTACGTGCGCGCCGAGGGCTGGCGGGTCGTGCCGTCCTGCTGGTACGTCGACGGTTGGATGGCCCGGCACCCCGAGTACGAGGATCTGCGCGCCTAGGACCCGCGTGGCTTCGGCGGCAGCGAGGCGGCGGCGGACTCGCCGTGCGCGCTGCGCTGGCTCTCGGTGGCGAGCCCGAGCGGTGCGACGGACACCCTCGCCTTGAGGCTACGGCCCGTGACGTCCCTCGGGCGGACCTGCCGCGAGTTGCAGGTCATAGGCCCTCGGCTAGCGCTTCCCCACCCAGGACTCGGCGAGGGTCCCTCCGCGGATGGCGATCGTCCCGCGGTTGATCCAGTCCACGGTGCCGCCCAGCACGACGGTGTCGCCGACCTGCAGGCGGGCGAGGGCCTCGACGGCGCGCGGGCTCCATGCGCCCACGGCACACTCGACGTTGCCGTCCCCGCTCTCGAAACGGATGCGGGCGGCATCGTCATCCATGCGCTCGATCGCGGCGATCGTGCCCTGCACGACGATGGGTTCCCCCACGAACTCGCGCGCCAGGGCGTCCGGGGACTCGCGTGTGCGTCGCAGCAGGGCGGGGACGTCGTGGACCGGCATGTCCTCCCAGCGCGTGCGGGTCTCCGTGGAGTACGCCCCGAGCACCTCCATCACGTCGTCGACCGCACGCGTGCAGCGGCGCATGAGTGCGGTGACGCCCAGGGCCAGTGCGAGGACCAGCACCAGGACGATCCACGGCCAGATGCGCCCCGAGGCCGCTGTGGGCGGCCCGAACTCGCGCTCTTCGGGCGGCAGCGGCGGGGGCAGGGGCGTGTCCATCGATTGCGGTGAGCGTACCCCGGCTGCGGCTACCCTGGGGCATGCCCGCTTCCCTCCTCGCCGCGCTCGACAAGTCCGTCGCCGCCGATCTGGTGGTTGCGCTCGCCGTGGCCGGGGTGCTGGGCACGATCGCCGTCGTGCTGATCGTGCGGGCGCTACTACGGCGCCGCGGGATCGCCGTGAACGGCGATCAGGTCGGCCCGTATCGCCTCGAGGAGAAGATCGGCGAGGGCGGCATGGGCGAGGTCTATCGGGGGCGCCACGAGACCCTGCGTCGCGCCTCGGCCATCAAGACCCTCCGCCTCGACATGGCCGATGAGGAGGCCGTCAGCCGTTTCGAGCAGGAGGTGCAACTCACCGGGCAGCTGCGCCACCCCAACACGGTGGCGGTCTACGACTACGGGCACGCCGCGGATGGCCGCTTCTACTACGCCATGGAGTACCTGACCGGTGCGCCCCTGGAGACCGTCGTCCGCAAGACGGGGCCGCTGCCCGAGGGCCGGGCGATCCACCTCCTGCGCCAGCTCTGTGGCTCGTTGAGCGAGGCGCATGGCATCCGCCTCATCCACCGCGACGTGAAGCCCAGCAACCTCATCCTCTGCGTGCGGGGCGGCGTCTACGACTGGCTCAAGGTCGTGGACTTCGGGCTGGTGAAGGATGTGGCGAACGACCTCGACGCGCTGGCCCATGCGTCCGGCCACATCGCCGGGACGCCGCTCTACATGGCGCCCGAGGCTCTCATTCCGAAGTTCAAGCACGATGGCCGGCAGGACATCTACGCCATCGGGGCGGTCGCCTACTTCATGCTCACGGGGACGCACGTCTTCGATGACAAGGACCCGGTCGCGATCATGAAGGCGCACATCAAGCTGGAGCCGGAGTCGCCCTCCACCCGCGCCGGGCGGACGATCGAGCCGACGCTCGAGGCACTCATCCTGCGTTGCCTGGCGAAGAAGCCCGAGGACCGCCCGCCGACGGCCGGGGCGCTCGCGCACGAGCTGGAGGCCTGTCCCGATGCCGGGGCGTGGGCGCCCGCGCACGCGCAGGCGTGGTGGATCACCCACGAGGCGGAGCTCGGCATCCCCGAGCCCCTGCAGCACGCCGAGGCGACCTCGGCGTTCTTCCTGCGTAGTTCCTGAGCCGCGCCGGGGGAACGGCGGCGCCTGTGCCTAGCGGGCGAAGTCCGTCACGAGCTCGAAGCGCCGTGCTTCGAGCTCGGCCCGGGCGCGCGTCGTGACGCGGCCACGCACGTGCACACGCGTGGGGAAGCGCGCGCCGGGGGCCGGACGCAGGGCTTCGGCCAGCCGGGCGAGCGGCTCCATCCAG
>JARGNS010000255.1:2624-5781 GCA_029213105.1 Planctomycetota bacterium | reverse complement strand
GTGACGGGGCGGAACCCGACGACACGTCGCATCAGACAGGTCCGGTCCCTGTAGAGGCAGTACGAACCACGCACGCGAGCCGGCGAAGCGCACACGAACCGTACGCACTGTGAGGCGGGTCCTGCCCACGCCTTGCGTGGGTGGGTGGGCATGAGCCGTCCGCACTAGGAGGTGGGTCCTGCCCACGCTCCGCGTGGGGGGGCTACTCGTCGTCGCTGGTGCCGAGGTCCGGGGGCAGGCGCTGGAGCAGCCGGCGCGCGCGCGGACTGTTGCTGATCTCCAGACGCTGGGTCGCCAGCCTGTGAGCCAACTCGAAGCGCCCCTCCGCCGCCGCGCCCTCCGCAAGGAACACAAGCGCCTGCGGGTAGCGGGGCGGGCCGCCACTCGGATCCTGACCAAGCTCGTGGGCCTTCACCAGCAGGGCAAAGCGATCCGTGCGGCCTCTCTCGACCCGGTCGAGGAACTCGAGCGCACGCGCCGCGTCGAACGCCAGCGTCGCGCCACCCGCCGGCGGAGTCGGCGCGAGCCGGAACGCCGCCAGGGCATGCTCCCCGGCCGTACGCGCCCAGAGCTTGCCGCGGGTGCGGTCCGGCTTCTCGTACGTGTCGAAGTCCTCGAGGAGCAGCTGCGCCACGACGAAGTGGATGTCCGGCTCCGGTCGCACGGCCAGATAGACGCCGGCCGCCGTCGCGTAGTCCGGCAGCGCATCGGCGTGACCGGAGATCTTCGCGCGCCGCGCGTCGAACACCGTCTTGAGGATGCTCTCGTGCACGTGCTTGCCGTGATGCCCACAGCGCACCGCGGCAGCCAGCATCTCGGCCGCCTCCACGTGACGCTTGGCCTGACGGAGGGCCTCGCCCAGGTACGCCCGTCGCAGGCCATCCCCGGGGTTGTCCTTCACGCCGACTTGCAGGAAGGGGATCGCCTCTTCCCCGCGCTTCACGGCCACGTACGCCCAGCCACGGCGCAGCTGCACGAGCGGGTGCTCGGCGCGACCGTCGGGCAGCGTGCCCAGCCAGTCACCGAAGGCGCCGGCGTCCTCGAAGAACCCAGGCTTGCCGATCGTGGCGGACAGCTTGTCGAGCGCGCCGCCGATGCGTGCATCGCCCTGGGCTTCCAGAAGCTGGCGGCGCAGGTCGGGCAGCTTGTCCTTGGCATCCGCACTGGCGGCAAACAGGGCCGCCAGGAGGCCCGTGACGAGGACGAGAGGGAGCATACGGCGCATCACTTGGCACCGTCCTTCCACCACTTCAGCAGCGTGGTGTTCCAGGCCTCGCGGCTGTGAGCAGACTCGAGTGCAGCCTCCGGCATGATGGCGCCGAGCGCCTCGACCGTGGGGCGCCCCTCGATCAGGTCCGTGGACCCGCGGTACAGCACATCGATGAGCTGCACCGGCGGGCCGGCGCGCGCCTTCCAGAGCGCCAAGGCGGCGGCCAGCCGCACGCGGTGGGCGCGGTGCGTCGTGAGGAGCCCGATGAGCGCCGCAGCGTGGGGGCGCACGTCGGCCGGACTCGCCGCGAGCAACGCGATACGCAAGTCCCCGGGGTAGGCGTCCTTCAGGGCCGCGGCCAGGTCAACCGTCGCGGCACCCGTGATGCGGCCGGTGAGGCGTCGCGCGCGCGCGATCTCCGCGGCTCGTCCGGCCACCCAGTCGGCCGGCACCTTGGCCTGCGACGCGCGGCGGTCCTTGGCGAGCAGCAGCGCCTCGTAGGCCGACGAACGCTCCGCGGCCGGCAGGTCGCCGAGGGCCGCGGTGGCCCCCTCTCCCTCGACGCCAGCCCAGATGCGCAGCACGGCACTGCGCGCGGCCTCGTCCTCCAAGCGCACCAGGGCGCGCGTTGCACCCCACACGCCCAGGGTGCGGTCCACGCGGAAGAGTGTCTTCAGCCAGGCCAGCGTCTCGGCGGGTTCGTCCGTCGGGTAGAGCATGCGCTCCTCCGCGGCGAGCACGAGCACGGGGGCTTGCAGGTCGTGCGTGTGGGCCAGGGCAGCGATGAGCGCGAGACGCCGCGGCGTGTCATAGCAGTCGTCGAGCGCATTGAGCATCGCGGCGGCGGCGAGTCCGTCACGCCCCGCAAGCCACTTGGACGCGAAGGCATCCAGCTCAGCCAGGGGCAGGCTCGCGCAGGCCTTGAGCTTGGCGTCGCGGCCGATGCCCGCGCGTGAGTACGCGATGGGGGGGGCCACATTCGAGAGGTAGCCCTCCAGCAGCGCGGGGTCCACGACGCCCGTGTAGTACTCCTTGCGGAAGGCGACATCGCCGTCGGGTTCGAGGATCACGTGCTGCGGGCTGATCAGGTCCTGGCCGAAGCGCTTCAGGAACCACGTCAGGGCGTCGCGGTGGCCCTTGCAGACGTGCCGCTCGTACCGGCTGCAGGCCGTCGCGCCGTGGTCCTCGGGATTGCAGACGAAGTTCACGTACCCGCGCGTCGCCTGGCCCCAGGCGGCGGAGCGGTAGGTGTTCAGGCCCAGGCGCTGGTTGGCCTGCTCGGTCTCGAGCGCGTTGACGCAGAAGAGGACCGGGCGGCCCTCCCGTGCGGCGCGGGCGAGTCCGGCCTTGAAGTCCTGCGCCCACCAGATGCCCTCGGGGGGCGGCTTGGCCTTGGACTTCTTCGTCTCTTCCTCCGCGCCGGCGACGGCGACCAGGGAGAGGGCCGCGAGGGCGACCAGCAGGGGGATCGAGCGCATCGGGGCTCCTTCGTGTGGCGCCGCATCCTACCGGCGGTCCTGAGGGCCCTGGGTGATGAAGCGGTGACACAAGCCCCACGATGGGGGGATGGATCGCGGCCCACTCCCCACTCTGTGAACATCTGGTGACGAAGAGATCGTCCAATTGGGCCTTCGCGCCTGGGATCTGCCCCCACAAGCCAAGGCGTGACGCTCCTGGGAGGAGGCAACCATGCGCTCGCTGCTCGTCTTTGGTCTGCTCGTTTCCGTCATCTCGTTCGCGGGCTGCAGTCGCAGTCGCTCGAGTTGCTGTGAGGTCCGCCGCGCGCCGACCCCGTCGCCGACGGCGTACGCCACTCCCGTGGCCCCGCGCTCCGAGCCGACCACGGTGACCTACATCTCGAAGCCCGCTCCGGAGCAGCGCGCCGTGAGCACGCCCCGGACGTACCCGGCCCCGCCCCCGCCCGGAGCGGACCCGTGCTGCGATCCC
>JARGNS010000255.1:0-2614 GCA_029213105.1 Planctomycetota bacterium | reverse complement strand
TGCAAGCCGAGCTGCAAGCCGGTGTGCAACCCGCTCAGCAAGTTGCTGTGCAACCCCTTCTGCATCGGCGGCGGCTGAGGCATCTAGCCTCCACCGACCGTTGGTCGGTACACCCCATGCGATCACCTGATCGCGCACAGATTCGTGGGAGACGGGAGAGTCCGTCTCCCACGTTTCGTTTTGCCCCAGGCGTGCTCGGCGGGGCAGACGGCCTCCTCCGGGGTCGCCGCGCTGCGCTACCCTCCGGACACACGATGACCGCCACCCGGACCGCCCCCCTCGACCCGGCCCGCATCCGCCGCGCCCGGCGCAACCTGCTGCGCTGGTACGACGCGCACAAGCGCGACCTGCCGTGGCGCCACAGCCGTGATCCCTATGCCATCTGGGTCTCCGAGGTCATGCTGCAGCAGACGCGCGTGGAGACGGTGCGCGAGCGTTGGCCTGCGTTCCTCGCACGCTTCCCGGATCTCGCCGCGCTGGCGGGGGCCTCCGAGCAGGAGGTCCTCAAGGCCTGGGAGGGACTCGGCTACTACCGCCGCGCCCGTTTCCTGCACCGCGCGGCCCAGACGCTGGTCGAGGGCGGTGCCGCGTGTCTGCCCGCGGACCGCGAGGCCCTGCGGGCGCTGCCCGGCTTCGGCGCGTACACGGCCGCGGCCGTAGCGAGCATTGCCTTCGGTCAGCCGGCGGCCGTCGTGGACGGCAACGTCTACCGCGTGCTCACGCGCTACCTCGACGACGACGGCGACATCACCACGGCGGCGGTCAAGCGCCGCATCGAGGACACCGCCCAGGCCTTGCTTGCGCCGCGTCGAGCCGGCGACTGGAACCAGGCCGTGATGGAGCTGGGCGCCACGCTGTGCACGCCGCGCCGTCCACGCTGCGAGGCGTGCCCCCTGCGACGGGACTGCGCGGGACTAGCGGCGGGGGAGCCCACGCGGCTCCCGTGCAAGCCGGCGCGCAAGGCCACGCCGCACCACGACATCGCGGCGGGATTGGTGTGGCGCGACGGGCGCCTGCTGATCGCGCGCCGCAAGGCCGACGGCCTGCTCGGGGGGCTCTGGGAGTTCCCGGGAGGCAAGCGCAGGCAGGGCGAGTCCCTGGAGGCGGCGCGGCGGCGCGAGGTCCAGGAGGAGACGGGTCTGGTGGTAGAGCAGGCCGAGCCGTGCGTGAGCATCGATCACGCCTACAGCCACTTCCGCATCACGCTGCACCTCTTCCACTGCACGGCCGGACCGGGCGAGCCCCAGGCGGTGGCCTGCGAGGATCCGCGCTTCATCGGCGTAGACGAGCTCGCGGACTACCCCTTCCCGCGTGCCAACCGCCGGGCGCTGGATCTGCTGCAGGCAGGCGGCGGCGCGCCGGACCTCGGGGGGGGTGCCGTCCATGGCGACTGAAGACGATCTGCTGGCGACCCTCCTGGCCCGGCCGGATGTGCGTGCCCTGACCGATCGGCTGCACGCGCACGATCGCGCGACGTACCGGCATTCCCTGCGGGTCGCGCGCTTCGCCCTCGCCTTCGCCCGCGCCGATGGCTTCCCCCCGTCGCAGCTCGAGCAGACCGTCGTGGCGGCCATGCTGCACGATCTGGGCAAGCTCGCCGTGGACCCCGACCTGCTCGAGAAGCCGGGCCCGCTGGCCGAGGGCGAGAAGGACGAGATGCGTCACCACGCCGCGGCCGCGGTGCCGGCGCTCGCCAGTCTGGAGGCCTTCCCGGACGCGCACCGCATCGCGCCCCTGCATCACGAGTTCCAAGGGGGGGCGTCCTATCCGCGCTCCGGTGCCCAGCGGCGGGGCGAGGGGCGGGGGGGCGGGCGCCGCCGCGCCCTGGAACCGTGGATCGAGCGCGCCGGCCGCATCCTCGCCCTCGCGGATCGCTACGACGCGCTGATCTCCCGGCGCTCCTACAAGGCCCCGTGGCCGGACGAGGAGGTGCGCAGCGTGCTGCGCGAGGAGATGCCCGAAGTGGCCGACCTGCTTGACCATCTCCCGCCCCCGGGCCATGCCCCGCGGTAGGCAGTGGCCGGCCTGCGGGTACTCTCTGCGCCATGAGCAGCAAGACGTTCGAGATCCCCGTTGCCGACGACGCCTCCACGGAGGCCATTCTGGGTCGTGCCCGCGATGCGGCGCGCGGCGCAGGCATCGCCCTGACGGGGGATGATGCGTCGGGTCGCTTCGAGGGCACCGCCACCGGCAGCTACACCGTCGACCTCGAGGCCCGCATCATCCGCGTCGAGGTCACGGACAAGCCCGGCTTCGTGCCGTGGGGCATGATCGAGACCGCACTGCGCAAGGTCTTCCAGTAGGCCGGTCTTCCAGTAGCAGGTCTTCCCGTCGCCGGTCTCACCCCGGCAGCCGACCCCACGCGGGCGGCGGTAGGAGCAGTCATGGCGCGCGTACTGATCGCTGACGATGACGCGTCCGTGCGTGACCTGATCACGGCCACCCTCGCCATGGACAAGCACGAGATCGAGGCCGTCGGCACCGAGTCCGAGGCCGTGCTCCTCTACCGGGGCTTCGCCCCGGAGGTGATGGTGCTCGACGTGAGCATGGGGCAGGGGGGCGCGGAGGCCATCCTCGAGCGCATCGCCGCGACCCCGCCGGGCGTGACGTGCCC
>JARGNS010000254.1 GCA_029213105.1 Planctomycetota bacterium | reverse complement strand
CCCCCCCCCCCCCCCCCCCCCCCCCCCCCCCCCCCCCCCCCCCCCCCCCCCCACCACCTTGATGCCTGGGGCTCTGCCCCAGGCCATCACCGGTTGTCGGAGGGCGGGTCCTCGCTGCCGCCAGTGACCGATCCGAACGGGATCGAGCCCTTGGTGGCGCGCTTGAGGAACAACAGCGCAAAGCACGTGTCGAGCGTGTCGGCCGGCGCGTGCGTGCTGCCCGTGTCCCAGTGCCCGTCGGACTTCTGGCGGTTCAGCAGCTCCTGGCCCATCTCGTTGTACCAACGGTGCGAACCGACCAGTCGCAGCGAGAGCAGGTCCATGGCGCGCTCCAGCGCATACAGCCAGTACACGTGGTAGACGTTCATGCTGCGCTTGCGCGGGTTGTTGAAGGGGCTCCAGTTCTTCTCGAGCCACGCGATGCCGTCGTAGAGGCCCTTCTGGACCACCTTCGCGTCCGGGCGCTTCTCCCAGGCGTCACGCTTGCGACCGGCGTCGCTCAGGATGTAGCGGCACATCTCGAGGTTGCCGAGGCCGCACGCCGTCATGCCGCCCGTGGCCTGCCCCTCGTCGGGGTTCTCGAGACCCTTGAAGTAGGCGAAGCCACGCGAGTTCGCGGTGCGCTTCTTGTTGGGGTCGACCGGGTCCTGGTACGTGACCTCGGGGCCGTCCTCGTCCTGCTGCTCGAGGCTGAAGGAAAGGGCATCTTCCCAGACCTTCTTCTTCACCTTGATGCCGAGGCGGTGCGCGGCAAACAAGGCAAGCAACGCAAGCTGCGTGCTGGAGACATCCTCAGGGCCGCCCGACTCGGCGCTCTCCGGCGAGCCCTGGCGGTTGTAGCGCCAGCCGCGCGCGGTGCGCATGTCGGCCAGTTCCTTGGCGAGCGTGTTGGCCCAGCCGCGGTAGCGACCGGTGAGCTTCGGCTTGACCGCCTTCTTCTTGAAGGTCTTGCTCATCTTCGACGCGTCCGCCGTCGCGCAGATGGCGAGCAACAGCGCGCTGACCTCGTAGGCGGTATCGGGCTTCTTGTGGTTCTTCCACAGGAAGTCGAAGCCCTTGCGCACGCGCGGGTCCTTGATGGGCTGCTTGCACTTGAGCAGGGCGTAGAGCGCCAGCGACGTCGGACCGGCGGGCATCGACTCACGACCGGAGGACTGGCCCCCGCCGTAGGTCGCGTTGCCCTTGATGCCACCCCAGGAGCCGTTGCGGCCCTGCTTCTTCAGCAGCCACGCCACGCCCTTGTCGATGGCCTTCGAGACCTGCTTGCCCGAGAAGGAGGTCTCCTCCTCGTAGAACTCGCCGCCATCGTCCTCGTCTTCTTCATCCCCATCCTCGGCCTCCTCGGCCGAGACCGGACCGCCCGTAGGCAGGCCGGCGCTGACGGCGAAGAAGCCCAGCAGGGCGACCACGAACAGACAGGGGGCGTAGGTGAGCTTGAGCATGCCCCCCAGGATAGCAGGCGGGCACCCTTGCTGGAGCCCCCGGCCGACCGGGGCCACCCGGGGCTATGGTGCGGGGATGGCAGAGGCACGCAGAACCGGATTGGTGGAGCTCCTGGGGATCGAGGAGGAGGCCCTGGAGCCCGGACGGGTCCGCTGCCGCCTCACGACCTCCGAAGCCCACCAGAACATCCAGGGGGTGATCCACGGGGTCGTCCCCATCGCCCTGATGGATACGGCCATGGGCCACGCCCTGGACGGCCTGCTGGAGCCCGGGGAGTTCTGCTCCACGACCCAGATCTCGATCCAGTTCCTCCGGGCCGTCCGTCCCGGTCAGGCCATCGAGGCCGTGGGCACGGTGACCCGCAAGGGCCGTCGGATCGCCTACCTGGAGGGGGTCTGCCGGGACGCGGAGGGCGAGCTGCTGGGGCGCGCCCAGGGCACCTGGTACGTCGGGCAGGTCCGGACACCGGACCCCGTGGACTAGCCGACCTTCTTGCTCTTCAGGCGGCGGTAGAGCGTCGCGCGGGCGACACCGAGCGCCTTGGCGGCTCGCGTCGTGTTCCCGTCGTTCTCCTCGAGGGCCATGTGGAAGGCGAGCTCCTCGATCTGCCGGAGCGGCAGGAGCTTGCCCGTCTCCGGGTCGTGGAACGTCGAGGCGCTGGGACGCGCGCCGGGCGTGAGGCTCGGCGTCGCGGTCTCCTGCGTCGGCGGCGGGCAGTGCCCGGGATCGCGGATCGTGTCGGGCAGCGACTCGGCACCGAGGGCCTTGCCCGGGCGCATGGTCAGCAGGGCCTGCTGGATCACGTTCTCGAGCTGGCGCACGTTGCCGGGCCAGGGATGACGCTGCAGGATGGCGAGGGCCTCCTCGCCCAGGCGCGTGACCTCGCTCCGGTCGGCTTCGCCGCGGTGCTTGTGCAGGAAGAAGTACGCCAGCTCGGCGACGTCACTCGGACGCTCGCGCAGGGCCGGCACGAAGATCGGGAAGGCCACGAGGCGGTAGAAGAGGTCCTGGCGGAACGAGCCTTCGGCGACCTGCTGTTGGATGTCGCGGTTGGTGGAGGCCACGATGCGGACGTCGACCCGGATCTCTTCTTCCGCACCGACCGGCAGGATCGTGCGCTCCTGCAGGGTCCGCAGCAGCTTGGCTTGCCGCTCCGGCGGCATCTCGCCGATCTCGTCGAGGAACAGCGTGCCCCCGTCGGCCATCAGGATGCGGCCGCGCTGACTCTCGATGGCTCCGGGGAAGGCCCCGGCGCGATGACCGAAGAGCAGCGACTCGAGCAGGTCCGTCGGGGCCGCGGCACAGTTCAGGGCCACGAAGGGTGCGTCCCGGCGCGGGCTCTCGTGATGGAGGGCGCGGGCGAGGAGCTCCTTGCCGGTGCCGCTCTCGCCGAGCAGTACGACGCTGATGGTCGAGCGGGCGGCCTGGCGTACCTGCTCGAAGACCTTGCGCATGGGCGGCGACGAGCCGATCACGGCCTTCAGGCCCTCGCGACGGTCGCGCTCCTCACGCAGCAGCTTGACCTCGCGGCGGCGGTGCCACTCGTTGCAGGCGCGCGTGACGACGGCTTCGAGCGGCCCGGGATCGAGCGGCTTGGCGATGTAGTCGAACGCACCCTCGCGCATCAGCTCGACGGCACGCTCGAGGCGATCGTCGGACGTGACCACGATCACGGGGATGCCCGGGTGGCTGCGACGCAGTTGCTGCAGGAAGCGATCGCCGGGGATGCCCGGAAGGCCCAGGTCGAGGAAGAGCATCGAGACGCCCTCGCTCAGCAGGGGGCGTCCCTCCTCGGCGGAGACGGCCTCGAGGACCTCGAGCCCCAGCTTCGCAAGCCCGGCCTGCAGGCTGCGCCGGCAGACGGGATCGTCTTCGATGACCAGCGCGCGTACGGCCATGGGGCGGGTTCCTTCCGTCCGATGCGTTTGCACCGGTGCGGGCTCCCTGTCGAACCGATCGCCCCCGGGGGTGAAGATGAAACTGCAGTTCAGGGCTTCAAGCAGGGCCCCGGGCCTCGTAGTTCGCCTCGAGGAAGGTACGCAGTCCCTCGCCGGCGACGGCGCGACACCAGGCGGGGTTGGCCAGGTACCAGGCCACGGTGGCCTCCAGGGCCGGCTCGAAGTCGCGGGTCGGCGCCCAGGCGAGCTCGGCGCGGGTCGCGGCATCGTCCAGGGCGTAGTAGCGGTCGTGGCCCGGGCGATCCCCCACGTGCTCGATCTGCGTGGGCGCGCCGCCCGCCAGGGCGAGGATCGCCTGCACGATGGCGAGGTTCGTGCGTCCGCGGCCGCCGGCGAACTGATACACGCGCCCGGGGGCGCCCCGGGCCAGGGCTGCCAGCAGTCCGTCGGCGTGATCGTCGCCGTGCAGCCAGTCGCGGCGCTGGAGGCCATCCCCGTAGATCGGAAGGCGTTTACCGGCCTGGGCGCGCAGGGTCATCAGGGGGATGAGCTTCTCCGGCGTCTGGCGCGGGCCGAAGTTGTTCGTGCAGCGCGTGACGAGCACGTCCTGCCCGTGGGTGCGGTGGGCGGCCAGGGCGAGCAGGTCGCCGGCGGCCTTCGTCGCCGCGTAGGGGTTGCTCGGCCGCAGGGGGCTGTCAGGGGTGGCGGCGGTGCCGTCCTCGCGGTCGCCGTAGACCTCGTCCGTCGAGACGAGCACCATGCGGATGCCGGCCGCACGGCAGGCGTCCAGCAGGACCTGGGTGCCATGCACGTTGGTGCGCATGAACGGCGCGGGATCCAGGATGCTGCGATCCACATGCGTCTCGGCCGCCAGGTGCACGACCGCGTCGGGCTGAAACGCGGCGAAGGCCGCGGCGACGTCCTCGGCCGAGGCCACGTCCCCCTGGCGGAAGACGTGCCGCGCCGCACCGGGCAGGTCCTCGAGGTTCTCGCGGTGGCCGGCGTAGGTGAGGGCGTCCAGGGTCATCGCCTGGACGTCGGCGTCGGTCTCCAGCAGGCGACGCAGGAACGCGTTGCCGATGAAGCCGGCGGCGCCAGTCACGAGTACGCGCTGATGGGCCATGGAGATCTCCGCAGGACGCCTGCAGGGTACCGGCCCAGACTGGGACACGCCGTCTTCGGCCGTTCAGCCGCGCGCCGGTCCGTTCGATAGGGGAGGGTGGAGCCGCCGGAGCCGGATTCGGACGCGCCCACGGAGGGGCTTCCCATGACGCAGCAGCCTGCTGCCACCCTGGCGCTACGCGTCCTCGCCGTCGGTGACGTGCACGCGGCCGATGACCTCGCGCTCGTAAAGCGCGCGGTCGCGCGCGTGACGGCCCGGCATCCCGGACTGGAGCTCGTCGTGGCCGGTGCGGCGGGCCGCGCGCAGCTGCTCGAGCAGATGCAGCGCGCACACGTCTTCGTGGCGGCCCGACCGCAGGCCGCGCCCCATCACGTCCCGCCTGCCTTGCCCGTGGCCATGGCCGGGGGCCTGTGCGTGATTGCGAGCGCGGTGGGGGGCATCGAGGGGCTGATCACCGACGGCTTTGATGGCCTGCTCGTGCCGCCGGGCGATGAAGACGCCCTGGTCGAGGCGCTGGCCCGCGTGGCGGGCGAGCCGCGCGAGCGCCGCCGCCTCGGCGAGGCGGCGGCGACGTCGATCCGTGGCGCGCTGCGCAGCGCCTGAGCGCGCGGCGGCTACTTCGCGGTCTTCTTCTTGGCATCCTTCTGCTTGCGGATGCCTTCGACGCCGAGCGTGATGTAGACGTTGTCGCCGATGCCCTTGAGCATCGCCGTCATGCCGAACTCGCTGCGCTTGATGACGAGCTGGCCCTCGTAGCCGATGCGGTGACCACCCCACGGGTCGTCGCCTTCCCCGATCTTGCTCATGCGGAACGTGACTTCCTTCGTGACGCCGAGCAGCGTGAAGTTGCCCGTGACGCGGTACACGCCCTTGGAAGCCATCGTGATCGACGTGCTCTCGAAGCCGATGGACGGATGCTTCTCGACGTTGAAGTAGTCCGCGCCACGCAGGTGGTCGTCGCGCTCCTTGTCGTTGCTGTCGATGCTCGACGCGTCGATGTCGATCTCGATCTTGGCGTTCTTCAGGTTCTCGTCGTCCACGACGAAGAACCCGTTGAAGTCGTTGAAGCGCCCGTGCGTGTAGCTGACGCCGAGGTGCTTGATCTTGAACAGCAGGGCCGAGTGGCCCTTGTCGAGCTTGTAGTGCTCCCCGGCGGTCTCCCCGACGGCGGCGGGGCCGAGCACGAGGGCCGAGGCGGCGAGCAGGGTCAGGAACACGAACAGGGTCAGCTTGCGGGACATGGGGGGTACTCCTCCTGGGCGGCGTGATGCCTGGGGTCGCGGAGGCGCAGATCGCCTCCGGAGAGGCACAGGTCGTTTGCGGCACCCACGCCTT